>NZ_JBEYCG010000001.1:0-280658 GCF_040632645.1 Nocardia sp. NPDC019219
GCGCCCGCGCCACCCTCGCCGGTATCTCCCGCCGTAACCGCCGGACGCCGCCCCACCTCGCGGTGGGCCGGCTTCCGGTTCGAAATAAGGTGCACCCGGCCCTTGACGGCCTCCGGGTCGCCCGCGCCCTCGACGATCGTGGTCTCGTCCTTGGTGACGACGACCTTGCGCGCCTGACCGAGCAGCTCGATACCCGCGCTCCCCAGCGACAGGCCGACCTCTTCGGTGGTGATCAGCAGCGGCTTGCCCGCCTGGATGACCTTCTCCAGCAGCGGCAGCAGGTCCTTGACGGTCGAGACCTTCGAGCCGACCAGCAGGATGTACGGGTCCTCGAGGACCGCTTCCTGACGCTCCGGGTCGTATGCTGCTGGCCGGAGCACCATTAGCGGGTGCTACAGGATGTTCCAGGTGATCGGCGCGTCATCCCGAAGTGCCTCCACCCGCCGCAAAACCTCGGCGGCGGTCGCTGATCCCGGCCCGCACTTGCGTGCGTTCGTGGTGATCATCCGCAACTCGCGCAGGTCGCGAAGCCACTCATAGCCAGCCCAATCGCGCACATCGAACCCGTACACGCGGCTGAATGCCTCGTATTCATGCGGCGGGTGCCCGAATCGACGGCAATGGATCTCGATGGTTACCAAGTCCCATTCTGGTTGCCCAATTGCCGCGTTCTCCCAGTCGCACAGAACGGCCTGCCGAGTGCGATTGTTCCACAACGCATTTCGGTGTTGCGCGTCGCCATGAATCACACCTCGCATGAGCGTGTACTGGATGCCATGTTCTCGAGCCGCGAGTTCATCAAGGCGCGCTCGCAGCAAAGCGCGGTCTTCGGGCATGAGGATTCTGCTGGTATCGATAGCATGGGCGATCGACGTGATGGTGTCGTGAATCTGCTTGTCCGGCAGTGCGATCGGCGGATTGGAAGAGCAGGCGTGTAAATCAGCGAGTGGCTCTGCGAGTTCGGCCGCGGTTGTTATTCCCCGTTCCTGGTCGATGTACCTCCAGAAGGTGACCGGGCAACCGCCCAGGTTCAGTGGTTGTTCGGTATCGACGAGCGGAACCGTTGGTACAGCCTGTTCCTCCAGCCACCGGACGAGGGCTACGACATCGATGTGGCCGACATGGTTCGGTCGACCGATCTTCACTACGACCGGTTTGCTCGTCAGCGCGTATACGGCGTTGGTGTGGTGGCGCAGTAGTTCGGCACCCGTCGAATCGAACCCGGCTACGAGACAGGCGGCATCGAGGATGGCTCGGGTCCGCTCGGGGGTAAAGGTCGATTCCGTCAGCCGCGCAGGTTCGGTGTCCTGGCGCATCATCGCACCACTGTCTCGGCGCTGAGGAGTTGCCGCAAGGAGGTGGCCGAGGGAAGCAGGCGATGCCCGGTCGGCAAGGCGTCCAGAACATCGCCGGCTCGTGTGGCCACGATCTGAGTCCGATGTTCGTCAGGCAGACTCTCGAGCACATGTTCCGCAAGTCGGCAGCCGTCGTCAGCCGATCCACTCATCGCGTACCCCAGCGCGGTGTCGAATTGGATCAGTGCTGGATCAATTACCACCGCAGTCTCCTGGTAGAGCTGCAACGCCTCGTCTTGGATCCGGCGGGCCCTGGTAACGCGTCGCATGTAGGTCAGTGTTCCAGACATGTACAACAGAAGCCGTCTTGCGCTGAATCGAAACGCTTCGTCGCTGGCAGTGTTGGGCAATGCTTCGGTCAGACGCTGGGCCTTGTTCATCGCCTGTTCGGCGCCCTCTCGGTCGCCGAGTCTGGCGAGCGCGCGAGCCTCGGCCGCGGCGGCAAGTGCGGTGGCGTCGCAGGCGGTATCCGATAGGATTTCCTGCGCCGACCGGGCCAGCGAGATCGCTTTCTCGAGATCGCCATAGTAGTACGGCAGCATTGCGTGTTGCGCACGGGCGGCGGCCTGCAGCTGTCGGTTCGAACTATCGTCAGCCGCCATCCGAGCGGTGCCAAACCACGTGTTTGCGCGGCCGATCTCACCGAGCTTCATCAAAGCATCAGCGGTCAGCAAGCCGAGCACTGCCGAGGACCCTGACAGGCGCGCTTGGATGGCCGCTGGCTGCCGCTCCGCAGAGATGGCCTGTAGCTCCAGCAGATCCGGAGCGATCTCTGCCAGGGCCACCGCCGGCGGCGTCGTGGTGTATGTCCGGATTCGATCCGCGACACGTTCTTCGATCAGTTCAACGCGCGCCGGAGTCACGGTGCACCTCGACAGCGTTTGGTCGACCACCAACCGGAGACCGTCGAACGTTGCCAGCAGGTCACCTTGTTGAGGTGAAACCGAAGTATGAATCCGGCTTGTAGGTTCCGTCGTGGCCGGAGGTAACCGGCCGACCTGTTCGAGCGCAGCTTCAAAACGTTGCCGCGCAGGATCATTGAGGCTCGCGTACTTGCTTTCCAACAGGCGTTTACTGCTTGGATTGAGCTGCGCTCGAGAACCTTTGGATTCCCACAGTCGAACCGACCGCGGAGAGCATCCGATCGTGTGGCCGAACTCATCGACACTGAGGAGCATCGCCTCACGCAGGCACGCGACCTCAATTCCCGTCCAGTGGAGACCTTTCATCAGTAACTCCGCAGCGTTTTGGGTAACGGTGGTCTGAGGCTAGCCCGACCATCGCTGGGTTGAAACACATTGCCGGAACAATTCCGGGTCGCTGCCTTATCGCTTCCAGAGATACGGCGCAGGCTATCACCAGCACCCGGCGTCGGGTCGAGTTCCGAACTCCCCGACGGCGGGTGCGTACCACGCAACAACCGAACAAGCACAGGGGGTCACATCGGATGCCCGCAGTCATCGTCTTGATGGTCGTCGCCGCGCTCGGCGCTCTCGCGATCGTCGTCTATCTACTGCCCAGCCTGGACGAGCCAGTGTCACTCCACAGCGCTGTCCACATGTCCGGCGCCGAATACGCACATCAGGTGTGGCAGGACCACGCCGAATGCGTCATGGCACTCTGCCCGGCCAAGGCCGCCGCATACTGGGCGCTGGTCGACTCCGGCAAGATAGTCCCCGACGCTCGGGTCATCCGATGACCCCCTCGGCGACGCCGAGATGTGGCGGCACCTGCATCGAAACCACCTCTCCAAGAGAGAATTTCGATCGGTCGATCAAGCGCGGTTGATCAGCAACATCCAATCCGGTCACGGTCCTACGTGTCTGCGATACCTGTCGGCATCCGCCTACATCTGCGGATCGGTAGACGGGGCCGATCATGGCGAGTGACAAAACCCCGAACCCGGAACTGCCGGTGCGAGTCCCGTTCGTCGGGCCATCGGAAGACTATCCCGGTCCGCCGCAGGAAACGGTGGCGATGTTCGCCGAAGCCATCCGCGAATGGGCGGGACCGGACGCAATCGGCTACCGGGAGTCCTTCCTCGACGGGCACGTCTACCTCGTCGGCGACGACGGGCACTCCTACACGTTCGAGGAATACGCCGACCGCCTCGGGGAACGTGCGATCGACCATGCGCGCGATTCGAACGACTGCACCAATGAACCCGGCGGCACTCGACAGCTACCTTGTCAGCGGTGATACCGGAGCGGCGCTGGTGGCATCTTCGGCCGGCGGTCGTCACCGTCGCCGGAATCTGACCAGAAGCGCCGGAAGCCGGACCCGCCTCTCGGCGGACCGGCTTCCCGATGGAGGAGAAGATCTCCGTTGGTATGGAACCGGGAGCGCACCGCACGCGTCGAATTCAGGTGTAAGGCAATGAGGTCGGTTGTCGTGGGTTGCGCCCTCCATCTTGCTCGGGAGGCTCGGGGGTGCGCCTGGCTGACGATGAAGCCCTCATTGGCGCACGCAGCAAAGTTATAGGTAGAAGCGCCAATTAGTGCACAAGATGGGGGTCGAGTTGAAGATATCGGCACTTGTAATAGCTACAGCGGCAGCAGTGGCGTCGGTCATGGGCCTGATGCCGAGTCCGGTGGCTCACGCCTCGTTCCCGTGGGGGGCTTGTGGAATCAGCTCGGCCGAGGAAAAGGTAGTCACAACCTTCGGCGAATGGAAGCTGCTGTGCGGTAATAAAGACTACGGGTATCGGCATATTCAGGCCGGTCACATGAGCGAATGGGAAGGGCTCGCCGCAATCGAGGGGCGCAACTGGCGCGACATTGCCGATATGGCAATCGCCAAGGCTCACGACGCACCCGACTGGCACGGCCCGCAGAGCGGCGGCCGGTATTGTTACACGGGGCAGATCTACCTGGTCAACCGCGTTACCGGAGCGATAGCCAAGACCGTCCAGCCCACCGTGATCGTGAGTGAGGGCGGGATAGTGATCACCGCCTTCCCTGGAGGAGGATGTCGTGGAAAAGCATGAGCCCAGTGTGGAAGAACTCACCGAGTCTGTTATTCGTGCCGGGACCGAGTCCGGATACCAGATCAGCCGCGATGACACTGGTCGGTTGCAGATCACGGCAATCGATGAATCGCCTGTGGAACCCCCCCTGACCTTCGCGGTAACCGACCAGGAACTCCACGACTACTACCTACGGCTCGCGGCGAATACCGGAAAACCGGTGGGCGCGGACTCTCCGTGGAAGACATGGATGCTCTTGATGGCGACCCACCTCGATGAAGCCGTCTACAAGGCCGGGGTCCTGGATCAGCCCTGCGTGATCACGATCGGCGAGACTGGTTTCTGGCCTGTGCCAAGGTGAGTCGGCGAGTCACCGCTGTGCGAGGGCGCTGGCGGCATCTCCGGCCGACGGTCGTCACCCTCGACGGCATCTGACGCCGGAAACGCCGGAAGCCGGCCCACCTCGCGGTGGACCGGCTTCCGGGTCGAAATAAGGTGCCCGGTGGCCGGACTCAGAAGTCCATGCCGCCCATGCCACCGGTCGGGTCGCCGGCGGGAGCGGCGGTCTTCTCCGGCTTGTCGGCGACAACGGCCTCCGTGGTCAGGAACAGGGCCGCGATCGAGGCCGCGTTCTGCAGCGCCGAACGGGTGACCTTGACCGGGTCGGCGACGCCGGCGGCCAGCAGGTCCTCGTACTCGCCCGAGTCGGCGTTCAGGCCGTGGCCCGCGGGCAGGTTGGCGACCTTCTCGGCGACCACGCCGGGCTCGAGGCCCGCGTTGAACGCGATCTGCTTCAGCGGAGCCGACAGCGCGACCTTCACGATGTTCGCGCCGGTGGCCTCGTCACCGGCCAGCTTCAGCTCCTCCAGCGCAGGCGCCGACTGCAGCAGAGCCACGCCACCACCGGCGACGATGCCCTCCTCGACAGCCGCCTTCGCGTTGCGCACGGCGTCCTCGATGCGGTGCTTGCGCTCCTTGAGCTCCACCTCGGTGGCCGCGCCCGCCTTGATCACCGCGACACCGCCGGCCAGCTTGGCCAGACGCTCCTGCAGCTTCTCCCGGTCGTAGTCCGAGTCGGAGTTCTCGATCTCGGAACGGATCTGCTGCACCCGGCCCTTGATGGCCTCCGGGTCGCCCGCACCCTCGACGATCGTGGTCTCGTCCTTGGTGACGACGACCTTGCGCGCCTGACCGAGCAGCTCGATGCCCGCGCTCTCCAGCGAGAGGCCGACCTCTTCGGTGATGACCTCGCCACCGGTCAGGATGCCGATGTCGGCCAGCTGAGCCTTGCGGCGGTCACCGAAGCCGGGCGCCTTGACGGCGACGGACTTGAAGGTGCCGCGGATCTTGTTGACCACCAGGGTGGACAGGGCCTCGCCCTCGACGTCCTCGGCGATGATCAGCAGCGGCTTGCCCGCCTGGATGACCTTCTCCAGCAGCGGCAGCAGGTCCTTGACAGTCGAGACCTTCGAACCGACCAGCAGGATGTACGGATCCTCGAGGACCGCTTCCTGACGCTCCGGGTCGGTGACGAAGTAACCCGAGATGTAGCCCTTGTCGAAGCGCATGCCCTCGGTGAGCTCCAGCTGGAGACCGAAGGTGTTGCTCTCCTCGACGGTGATGACGCCTTCCTTGCCGACCTTGTCCATGGCCTCGGCGATCAGCTCACCGATGGACGCGTCGCCGGCCGAGATACCGGCGGTGGCGGCGATCTGCTCCTTGGTCTCGACCTCCTTGGCGGTGTCGAGCAGCTTCGCGGTGACGGCCTCGACGGCCTTCTCGATGCCGCGCTTCAGGCCCAGCGGGTTCGCACCGGCCGCGACGTTACGCAGGCCCTCGCGCACCAGCGCCTGGGCGAGCACGGTCGCGGTGGTGGTGCCGTCGCCCGCGACGTCGTCGGTCTTCTTGGCGACTTCCTTGACCAGCTCGGCGCCGATCTTCTCGTACGGGTCCTCCAGCTCGATCTCCTTGGCGATGGACACACCATCGTTGGTGATCGTGGGAGCGCCCCACTTCTTCTCCAGGACAACGTTGCGACCCTTGGGGCCCAGCGTCACCTTGACCGCGTCGGCGAGGCTGTTCAGACCCCGCTCGAGGCCGCGGCGGGCCTCTTCGTCATACGCAATTGTCTTGGCCATGGCGTTGTTGAGATCCTCCATGTGGATGGCTGACACACAGGACGACCGCCGGTTGGGTCGTCCCAGTTACGCTGGCCAGGTTCGGTGCCCGCGACGGACGACCGAGGGTGTCTACGGAACCCGGTCTCACCGTCCCGACCTGGCACTCACAGGTCGAGAGTGCCAAAAGCATTTTTAGCACTCAGGGGTGGCGAGTGCAAGGTCCGCACCGGGTCAGGCCCGGTCGTCGACGCGAAGCACCAGCGCCACGAACGCGTCGGTGCGGCGTTCCTCCGGCGTGCGCGGCTCGCCGCCCTCCACGGTGACGAGCTCGGCGTCGTGCAGCAGCAGCTCCGCCTCCACCCGCATGATGGCGCGAATGAACGGCGGGGCGACGTCCGGCGGTAGGTCGCCGTTCACCACGTAACTGCCGTCCGGTTGGGACTCGGTGGACACATACGAAAGCGCGCGCAGCAGATCTGCGCGCCGTTCCCCCGCTATTAGGTCGGAATCCATTTCATCCGCCATTGCTATAGCTTAGCCGCCAGCGGTTCACATCTCCGGCCGTACGATCCGCGCCACCCGGTTCGCACAGTAAAAGCCCAGTTCACGACGCCGCCGCCGCTCCCGCCCGCACCTCGCCGCCGCGCCCGCCCGTCCGCGGCGGCGTAGATTCCGAGTGGACCATGATCAACCTCAGCCCGGAAGGGGACGCGGGTGGCCGACCTGCCGTTCGAATCGCTCTACCGGCACGGCTTCGCGCGGGTGGCGGTCGCGGTCCCCCGGGTACGGGTGGCCGACCCCGCCTACAACGTGGAGCAGACCGTGGAGCTGGCCGCGCAGGCCGCGGCCGCGGGCGCCGTGCTGACGGTGTTCCCCGAGCTGGGACTGTCCGCTTACACCGCGGACGACCTGTTCCACCAGGACGCGCTGGACGCCGCGGTCGAGGCGGCGCTGGCCCGGCTCGTCGCGGCGAGCACCGACATCGACACGGTGCTCGTCGTGGGCGCCCCCGTGCGGGCCCAGCACCGGCTGTTCAACTGCGCGATCGCGATCTGCCGTGGCCTCGTGCTCGGCGTGGCGCCGAAGAGCTACCTGCCGAACTACCGGGAGTTCTACGAGAAGCGCCAGTTCGCGGCGGCGCGGGAGGCGCTGGAGGACCACGTCACCATCGCCGGGCACCGGGCGCCGTTCGGATCCGACCTGCTGTTCCGCGCGAGCAACCTGGACGACTTCGTCTTCCACCTGGAGATCTGCGAGGACGGGTGGGTGCCGTTGCCGCCCAGCGGTTTCGCCGCGCTGGCGGGAGCGACCGTGCTGGTCAACCTGTCCGCCAGCAATATCGTGATCGGCAAGGCGGACTACCGGCGGTCGCTGTGCACCTCGCATTCGGCGCGCTATCTCGCGGCCTATCTGTACTCCGCCGCGGGAACCGGCGAGTCGACCACCGATCTCGCCTGGGACGGCCAGGCGCTGATCTGCGAGAACGGCGACCTGCTCGCGGAGGGCGAGCGGTTCCGCGACGATCCCCAGGTGATCACCGCCGACCTGGACCTGCGCCGTCTCGTCGCCGACCGGCTGCGCACCACCAGCTTCGCCGACAACGTGCACGACCACCGGGACCGGCTGGCCGCGATGCGGCACATCGACGTGCGGCTGCCGGTTCCGGAGGAGCCGGTCGCGCTGGAGCGCGAGATCGAGCGCTTTCCCTACGTCCCGGCCGACCCGGCCGTGCGCAACGAGCGCTGCGCCGAGGTGCACCACATCCAGGTCGAGGGCCTGAGCACGCGCTTGCGCGCCACCGGCACGCAGCACGTGGTGATCGGGGTGTCCGGCGGCTTGGACTCCACCCAGGCGCTGATCGTGGCCGCCAAGACGATGGACCGGCTCGGCCTGCCCCGCTCGAACGTGCTGGCGTACACCATGCCCGGCTTCGCGACCAGCACCAGGACCAGGACCGACGCGCATCGGCTGATGGCCGCCCTCGGCGTCACCGCGCGCGAGATCGACATCAGCGCCTCGGCGACGCAGATGCTGCGCGACCTCGGCCACCCGGCCGCCGACGGGGCGCCGGTCTACGACATCACCTACGAGAACGTGCAGGCGGGTGAGCGCACCTCGCACCTGTTCCGGCTGGCCAACATGCATCGCGCGCTCGTGGTGGGCACCGGCGATCTCAGCGAACTCGCGCTGGGGTGGTGCACGTTCGGCGTCGGCGACCATATGGCGCACTACAGCGTGAACGCGTCGGTGCCCAAGACGCTGATCAAATACCTGATCGCCTGGGCGGTGGACACCGAGCAGTTCGGCCCCGAGGCGAACGAGGTGCTGTCGTCGATCCTGCGCACCGAGATCTCTCCGGAGCTGATCCCGCACGAGGACTCCTCCGCGCCCGCCCAGAGTTCGGAGGCCACGGTGGGCCCGTACGAACTGCAGGACTTCCACCTCTACTACCTGTTGCGTTTCGGCTACCGGCCCAGCCGCGTCGCCTACCTGGCCCGGCATGCCTGGTCGGATGCCGCGACCGGCCGCTGGCCGGACCTCGTCCCCGCCGACCAGCGCAACGCCTACGACCTCGCCACGATCAAGCATTGGCTGGGCGAGTTCCTGCTCCGCTTCGTGCAGACCAGCCAGTTCAAGCGCTCGACGCTGCCGAACGCGCCCAAGGTCGGCTCCGGCGGTTCGCTCTCCCCGCGCGGCGACTGGCGCGCGCCCAGCGACGCGTCCGCGGCAGCCTGGCTGGAGGAGCTCGCCGCCAACGTGCCGGATGCCTGACCGCCGAAGCGTCCGACGCCCCTGAAACGGCCGGGGACGCGCTGCTTATGGTGGCTGCGTGAGTGAGAAATCCGGCTGGGATGCGATCGACGAGGCGTTGCGGCCGCTGTACGGCGATATCGAGCCCTTCCATTGGGCGTCCGACCACCCGTGGTCGCTGGGCGGCTCCGACCCTCTCGACGGAATCAGCGCCTACTCCCGCACCGACCCGGTGCCGCACTGGCATTACGTCAGCTACGGGATGACCGAGCTGTACGAGAAGGAGTGGGACAACCCGGCCGAGTCCGGCTGGGGCTTCGAATTCACCTTCCGGCTGGCGCGCGGGCTCACCGACACCGAACCACCCGCCTGGCCGGCGAACTTCATGCAGAACCTCGGCCGTTACGTCTTCCAGTCCGGCAAGTGGTTCGAACCGGGACACACCATCAAGACGAACGGGCCGATCGCGGCCGACCACGCGGACTGCACCAGTCACGCCGTCTGCTTCACCACCGACCCGGAACTGGGCGCCGTCGACAGCAAGCACGGCCGCGTGCTGTTCCTGCAGATCGTCGGGCTGACCATGCCGGAGTACCGCGCGGCGCAGGGCGGGCGCGCGCTCGCGCTGCTCGCCGAGCTGGAACCGCGACTACCCCTGTACATCACCGACATTCGGCGTGAATCGCTGGTCTCCGAGCCGAAGCCACAGGCCCGCTGGCCGCGGTGGGGTGGCGGCCTGGCCGGGCGAGGGTGATCAGGCCGCTCGGGTCGAGCGCTGTTCGAGCGGCGTGATCCGGCGCGGCCCGCGGACACCGGCTCCCCGGGTGCGCAACGCCCGGCGGTGACGCGCCCGCGCGGCGTGCGCCCCACGAACCCCGTTGACGACGTTGCGGATCCGGTGACCGGCACTCGTTCGCCGGACCGCGCCGATCAGCAGCAAGGGCACCGCGAGTGCGATCCGCGCACGAGACTTCCCGCTGCCCATGCCGAATCAGGGTTTCTCGGCCGTGATGGACGCGAGCAGTTCGCCCAGGTGCGTTTCGACGCTTGCCTTGTCGACGCCGAGGTCGCTGAGCAGACCGGCGCCGTTCTCCTGCTCCAGCAGGGCGAGCAGGATGTGCTCGGTGCCGATGTAGTTGTGCCCCAGCCGAAGCGCCTCACGGAAGGTGAGTTCCAAGACCTTCTTGGCCTCCGCGCCGAACGGAACGAGCGCGGGGACGTCCCCCTCGCTCGGCGGCAGGGACGCGGCGGCCGCGGCGGAGATGACGTCGACGGCCACGCCCTGGTGGACGAGTTCGTGCACGGCGAGCCCCTCCGGTTCGGTGAGCAGGCCCAGCACCACGTGGCCGATCGAGATCTCGCGGTTGCCCGCGTTGCGCGCCGCCTCCTGCGCCGCCATCACGACCGCGCGCGCCCGCTGGGTGAAACGGGCGAAGCCCGCGTTCGGGTCCATGGCCGCCGCGGCGCCCGGTTCGGGCACTTTGGGCACGAACCGCTTCTGCGCGGCCTGCTTGGTGACGCCCATGCTGGCGCCGATGTCGGTCCAGGAGGCGCCGGAGCGGCGGGCCTGGTCCACGAAGTGGCCGATCAGGTGATCGGCCACCTCGCCGAGGTGATTGGCCACGACGACGGCGTCGGACAGCTGGTCGAGCACGTTGTCGGGACGGGCCTTCTTGATGCCATCGATCAGGTCGTCGAGGCGGAATTGTGAAGTCATGCGTCAACCATAGGTTGACGATGACGTATCGTCAACCGTTGGTTGACGTATCCTTCACGGGCGTGCCGACCAGGCCGCGCCGCGCACGATGCGCTCCTTGACCCACGCCGCCGTCCGCCCGGTGAGCACCGTCCGCGCCGGCGCGTCATCGGCGTGCACGACCTGCACGACGCCGTCCCGGCGGCCCAGGCTCAGGCACTGGAGCACATAGCGGAAGCGGAGATCCCCCGGCACGCGACCACGCATCCGGGCGACGGCGGCATCGGCCGCGTGCTTGCCGGTGGGCAGCGCTGTGGCACATGCCATACGCAGATCGCGTCCACCCGGCCCCGCCACGACGGCGGCGTCGCCCGCGGCGAAGATGTCGGGGTGCGAGGCCGATCGCAGCGTGGCGTCGGTGAGCACCCTGCCGTCGGAATCCACCGCCAGACCGGAGCGCGCGGCGAGGTCGGGCACCCGGAAACCGGTGGTCCACACTGTCGCCGCGGCCTCGACCAGGGAACCGTCGGCCAGGCGCGGGCCTTCGGGCGTCACCTCGAGCACCTTGGCTCCGGACCGGATCTCGACCCCGAGACGCTCCAGCGTCCGCTCGATGTGCGCCTGCGCCCGCGCCGACAGCCACGCGCCCGGCTCCTCCGACCCGAGCAGCAGCACCCGGGTCCCCGGCTGCGATTCGGCGAGTTCCGCCGCGAGTTCGATGCCGGTCGCCCCCGCGCCGACGATCGCCACCGGGCCGCCCGGAGCGGACAGGTCGGCCAGATCTTCTTGCGTCGCAACGCGATAGGCGTATTCGGCGACGCCGGGCACGCTCTCGACGTCGGCGACGCTGCCGAGGGCGTAGATCAGCGTGTCGTAGTCGAGGGCGGGCGCCACGTCGAGCACCACGCACTTCGCGACCGTGTCGATCTCCGTCGCCAGGGCGCGGACGAAGCGAATCCCTTTGCTTTCCAGAACATCCCGCAGATCCCACGTGGGAGTCGCCTGTCCGGCCGCCCGCTGGTGCAGTCGCACGCGCTCGACGAACGTCGCGTGGGCGTCCACCACGGTGACCTGCGCGTCCCGCGCCGTGCGAGCCAGTCGGCGGGCCGCCGCCAGCCCCGCGTATCCGGCGCCGAGAACGACGATCCGATGCTGTCCGGTCATGATGTGGCTCCTTTCGATCGGCCAACACCCTTCAGACCGGACAGGCCCCCGATTCCTGACAGACCGGGGCCGTGAAGCCGGTCACAGCGGACGGCGACGGTCCGCCGCTGCGCCCACCACGCCATCCGACCCGCCCGCGGCTGCGAGATAGGTCAGCTTGTCCGGGTTGACGATCAGCCGCAGCGCGGTGACCACGCCGTCGGCCGCATCGATCCCCACCACGAGCAGCGGCGCGCCGTCCACCCGCGCGACCGCGGCGGGCGCGCCGTTGACCTCTTCCACGAGCAGCCGCATCCCCGGCACCTCCCAGCGCATGAGGCCCGCCAGGTACCGCGCCACGTGATTCGCGCCGTGTATCGGCCGCCGCGCCGCGTTGATCTTGCCGCCGCCGTCGGCCGTCGCGGTCACGTCGGCGGCGAGCATCCGCTCCAGGGCCGCGATGTCGCCGTCGCGCGCCGCCTTCAGGAATCGTTCGATCAGTTCGCGGGCATGGTCGGGCGGAATACCGAAGCGGGCCCGGCCTTCTCGCACGCGCCTGCTCGCCCGGCGGAAGATCTGCTGCGAGTTCGCCTCGGTGACGAAGAGCATGTCGGCGATCTCGCGGTGGGCGTATCCGAATGCCTCGCGCAGCACGAAGACCGCGCGCTCGACCGGGGCCAGCCGCTCCAGCGCGGTCAGCAGCGCGAGGGAGACCTGTTCGCGCTCTTCGACGGTCTCCAGCGGGCCGAGCTCGCCACGCGCGGTCGGCACCGGCTCGGGCAGCCACGGCCCGACGTAGCTCTCCCGCCTGGCCCGCGCCGAAACCAGCCAGGTGCGGCATAGATTCACCAGCGCGGTGGTCAACCACGCCTCGGCGGAGCGGATACTGCCGCGGTCGGCCCCGTCCCACCGCAAATACGTCTCCTGCACCGCGTCCTCGGCCTCACCGGCCGAGCCGAGCATTCGATAGGCGAGCGCGAACAACCGCGGTCGATGCCCCTCGAATTCCCGCAATGCGTCCGGCTCCATACGCACCCTTCCTCCACCCGCCCGACGGATATGACCGTACCGCTCGCAGCGGAGGGCGCGAGGGCGCCGGTGCGCCGATCCGACGACCCGACCCGACGACACGGCGCGGCAGCCGCCGGTCCGGAAGCCGCCGCGAGAGCTTCGCGCTAGAGCTCCGCGCTCGGCGGGTGACCACCGTTCTGGCGTTGCTTCGCCCCAGGTCGGCGCAGCCGCAGACGCGCGGAGCCACGAATCGCCGGACGCGGAAGGGCCGGACGGCGGATGGCCGGACGGCGGATGGCGGGCAGCCGCCGGTCCGCACGTCGCTGCGCACGCCGCTCGGCGGGTTTGTGTGTCCAAGTCTCCGGACGCGCGGCCACCCAGCGCTGGGAATGCCAGGCGAACGGGATGTGGCCCAGGTACAGCGCGACCAGCACCAGCAGCAGCACGATCGGATAGGTGACCAGCGCGGCCGCGGCCAGCGCGACCAGCACCAGCAGCCCGGCCGCCGCCTGCGGCGCGACCGACACCGATTTCATCGCCAGCGTCGGAATGGTGCTGACGGCCAGCGCGGCCGCGAACACCGTCCACGCCGCCACCTCGTAGAAGCCGACCCACCAGCCGTCGCCGAACTGCACGAACAACGCCACCGGCACCATCGCGATGAGGGCGGCGGCCGGGGCGGGCACACCCACGAAGTACTCCCGCGCCCAGTCCGGTCGGGTGTCGTCGTCCATCAGGGTGTTGAACCTGGCCAGCCGTAGCACGAGGCTGACCGCGAACAACAGGGCGACGATCCAGCCCACGCTGTTGCTGCTGAGCAGGGTCACGTACAGGACCAGCGCCGGGGCGACGCCGAAGGAGATGGCATCCGACAGCGAGTCCAGTTCGGCGCCCATCTTCGTGGTGGCGTCGAGCATCCTGGCCAGTCTGCCGTCGAGGGTGTCCAGCACGGCCGCCGCGCCGATCATGGCCAGCGCGATGCCGAGTTGGCCGTCGAGGCCGAATTTCACCGCCGACAGCCCGGAGCACAGCGCCAGGATGGTCACGATGCTGGGCAGCAGCCGGATGCTCCGCCGCCTGCGCCGTTGGGTGGGTACCGCCGCTTCCATCAGGCGTCAGCGGGTGAGCCGAGCACGGCGAGCACGGTCTCGCCGCCGATGGTGCGCTGGCCCGGCTGTACGAGCAGTTCGGTGCCCGCCGGGAAATAGGTGTCGACCCGCGAGCCGAAGCGGATCAGGCCGTAGGTGTCGGCGATGGTCAGCACGTCGCCGACCTGGGCGTCGCAGACGATCCGGCGCGCGAGCAGCCCGGCGATCTGCACCACCACGACCTGGCTGCCGTCCGGGGTCTCCAGCAGCATGCTGTTGCGCTCGTTGACCGAACTCGCCTCCGGCAGGTCCGCGGAACGGAATTGGCCGGGCTGGTGCTGCACCGCGCGCACGATGCCGGAAACCGGCGTGCGCTGTACGTGGACGTCCAGGACGGACAGGAAGATGCTGACCCGCGGCAGCGGCGCGTCACCGAGACCCAGTTCGGCGGGGGGAGCGGCGGAATCGACCAAGGCGATCTCGCCGTCGGCCGGGGCGACGACGACGCCGGGCCGGTTGGGCGGCACGCGATGCGGGTGGCGGAAGAAGGTCGCGCAGGCCGCCGCGGCGAACAATCCCGTGCGCCGCACCCATTTGCGCTTGCCGCCTACGACGGCGACCGCCAAGGGCGCGGCGACGAACGGGAGCCCGGCGGGATGCAACGGAGGGATCGCGTTGCGGACCAGGTCGACGACGTGGCCGACTCCGGTGCGTTCAGGCGTGCCGGGCGGGGTGGGACGGCGGGCCACAGGCTCCTCTTTCGTGCTCGATGCAAACGGTTCGCGCCTCTTCAACGATAGGACGGGCGCAAGCGTTCACACCTTACGGGAAAGGAGCCCGTGGCACGCGAGGTCACGACCTGACTCGGGCCCCCGTGACCAGTCGAACCAGGAACAGCAGGATCACCGCGCCGCCGAGGCAGGTGAAGAAGCTGAACCAGAGGCCGCCGCCCTCGACGTCGACGCCGAGCAGCTTCAGCAGGAACCCACCGAGCAGACCGCCGACTATGCCGACGACGATATTGAGCAGGATGCCCTGTTGGGCGTCCGTCTTCATGATCTTGCTGGCGATCCATCCGGCAAGACCGCCGATGATGATCCATCCGATAATCCCGAGACCGAGCATTGTGTCCTCGCATCCTAGTTGGGCCACGCCTCGTACAGCAGTGGCGTGCGTGGACGTGATACCCACCGATTGTCGGAATACGCGCGGCAGATGAGCGACTTTCAAGCTAATATGAGGAAGCCTCATGTCTATCCGCTGATGGGCAGTGGCTGATGAGGGACCGATTTCGATGCTTCGGGGAAACCCGGCGGCGCCGCCGCAGGTACATAGGAGACGCAGATGGCTGCTCGAATCGCCCAGACCACCGGAGCTGAGCACACGGCGATCCTCGGGCTCGGCGTTTACCGCCCTGCTCGCGTGGTCACCAACGACGAGGTGGCGGGTCCGATCAACTCGAGTGACGAGTGGATCAGGACCAGGTCGGGCATCAAGACCCGGCGGTTCGCCGACGATTCCGAAACGATTCAGAGCATGAGTGTCGCCGCCGCGCGTGGCGCGCTGGAATCGTCCGGCATCGCCGTCGACCAAGTCGATTGCGTGATCGTTGCTACATCCACCCATCTGTTGCTGACGCCGGCCGCCGCGCCGCGCATCGCCACCGAACTGGGCATGAACGGCTCCGCCGCGTTCGACGTCTCGGCCGGCTGCGCGGGCTTCTGCCACTCGATCGCGCTGGCGTCGGACCTGGTCCGGGCCGGTACCGCCCACCATGTCCTCGTGATCGGCGTGGAGAAACTGACCAACACGGTCAACCCGACCGATCGCTCCACCGCCTTCCTCTTCGCCGACGGCGCAGGCGCGGTGATCGTCGGCCCCTCCGACGAGCCGGGCATCGGACCCACCGTCTGGGGCTCCGACGGCACCCAGCACCACGCCATCCGCCAGGACAAGGACTGGATGGAGTACTTCCACGAGATCGACGAGAAGGGCTTGGACGCGGTGCGGCCCTACCTGGCCATGGAGGGCACCGCCGTATTCCGGTGGGCCGCGCACTCGCTGGAGAAGGTGTGCCGCGACGCCATCGACCGCGCGGGCCTGTCCCCCGAAGACCTGGACGCGATGATCCCGCACCAGGCCAACGGCCGGATCATCGAGATCATGGCGCGGGTGCTGAAGCTGCCCGAGCACTGCGCGCTCGCCAACGACATCGAGGAAGCGGGCAACACCTCGGCCGCCTCGATCCCGCTGGCCATGGAGGCGCTGCTGCGCAAGGGCGAGTCGAAGCCGGGCGACACGGCGTTGCTCATCGCGTTCGGCGCGGGCCTGTCCTACGCGGCTCAGGTCGTGAACCTGCCCAACTGGAAGTAATCCGCCCGGAGAACACCGTTGCGCGCGGTCGTTCGCCGCGGTGCTGAGCACGACTTCCCGTGCCACCACCGCGTCGAACGCGCGTGCCGCGAACCGGGCTCAGCCGCCCGCTTCGACTGCCGTCTTGATGTTGCCGAGCGTCTCGTTCATGCCCCGCACCAGCGCCTCCTCGAACGGCAGCTCGCCGCCGAGCGCGGCATCGATCGCCCGGCGGGAGAACCAGGTCGTGCCGTTGGGCACGTCCCGCCGTTCGATGAGCCGGGTGCCGGACTCGGTGGGCTCCAAGGTGTAGCTCCACACCGTCCGGTTCTCGTTGACCCGGAAGGCGAACGCCCGGTTCGGCTCGAACCGCACGATACGGGCGGTGGTCGGCCAGAACTTCTTGCCGTCACGATTGAGATTGAGCGTCCAGGTACCCGCCTTCAGCGAGCCGAGCGCCACCATGCGCACGCACTGCGGGCTGAACTCCGGCATCCGCCGCAGATCGGAGACCACCGCCCAGACCCGCTCCGGAGGTGCGGAGATGTCGATGCTGGCTTCGAGATTTTTCGGCAACGCTGCCTCCGAGATCGAGCGACGGACCGACGGTCATCCGTCCGACCGCGCGGTGGAACGAGTCGCGCACATCTTAGACGGGAAGACAGTTGCGTCACATTTCCGCTACTCGTACACCGGCCGCTGTAATGATCGGCGCACAATAACAGATAGATCAAGCACAGACACTGCCTCCAACATTTCGGCGTCCCAACGTGAGGTGATCGGCCGTGAGACTGCGCTCCCTGCTACATCGGCGACCGGCGGACCGAGTTCCGCTACTTCCCGCCATCGAGCCCGAGGACGGGCGAATAACGCGCGGCACGTCGGTATTCCCGCGGCACGCCCGTTCGGCCGCGCAGGAAGAACGCCTGGAGCGTCTGCTCACCCCGAGTGAGCTGGATCTCGTCCTGCGTCATCGGCTCTGAGCCCTGCGCGAACGCCCACGACAGACGGCCCCGCGAGGCTCCATACTCGTCAGGTGACTTCACCCGCTGCTACGAAACCGGCCATCCTGAGCGTCGACGACGACCCGGGAGTCTCCCGGGCGGTCGTGCGCGACCTGCGGCGCCGTTACGGCGCCGACTACCGGATTCTGCGCGCGGAATCGGGAGCCCAGGCGCTCGACGCGTTGCGCGAGATGAAGCTGCGCGGGCAACCCGTCGCGGTCTTGATCGCCGACTACCGGATGCCGGGCATGGACGGCATCGAATTCCTGGAGCAGGCGATGGACCTGCATCCCTACGCACGCCGCGTGCTGCTGACCGCCTACGCCGACACCAACGCCGCGATCGACGCGATCAACGTCGTCGACCTGGACCACTACCTGCTCAAACCGTGGGACCCGCCGGAGGAGAAGCTCTACCCGGTGCTGGACGGGCTGCTGGACGCCTGGCGCAGCAGCGAGCATCGGCCCGTCACCGAGACCAAGGTGATCGGCAATCGGTGGTCGCCGCGGTCCTCGCAGCTGCGCGAATTCCTCGCGCGCAACCAGCTGCCTTACCGGTGGTACCTGGCCGACGAGCCCGAGGGCGCGCGGTTGCTGGAGGCGGCGGGGGCCGACCCCGACCGCTGTCCGGTGGTGATCACCTCCGCGGGCGAGGCGCTCGTGCAGCCCTCCGACAGCGAACTGGCCCAGAACGTGGGCCTGACCGTCGATCCGGCGGGCGAGTTCTACGACCTGATCGTGGTCGGCGGCGGTCCCGCCGGTCTGGGCGCGGCGGTCTACGGCGCGTCCGAGGGGCTGCGCACCGTGCTGGTCGAGCGGACGGCCACCGGCGGGCAGGCGGGACAGAGTTCGCGCATCGAGAACTATCTCGGTTTTCCCGACGGCCTGTCCGGCGCGCAGCTGGCCGACCGGGCCCGGCGGCAGGCGGCGAAGTTCGGCGCCGAGGTGATCACCACGCGCGAGGTGGTCGGGCTGGAAGTCAACGGGTCCGCGCGCACCGTGCGGTTCGCCGACGGCGGCCGCCTGTGCGCGCACACCGTGATCATCGCGACCGGCGTCGACTACCGCCGCCACCCGGCGCCGGGCGTCGACGACTTCACCGGGCGCGGCGTCTACTACGGTTCGGCCATGACCGAGGCGTCGGAGTGCGCCGATCACGAGGTCTACATCGTGGGCGGCGCGAACTCCGCGGGCCAGGCCGCGGTGTTCCTGTCCCGCAACGCGCGCACCGTGCACTTGGTGGTCCGGGCGGATTCGCTGGAACAGTCGATGTCGCATTACCTCATCCAGCAGATCGGGCAGATCCCGAACATCGAGGTGCACACCAACACCGAGGTGGTCGCCGTCGACGGTGACGACCACCTGCAACAGATCGTGCTGCGCGACAACCGGACGGGCGCCGAGGAGAAGGCCGACGCGGAGCGGCTGTTCCTGTTCATCGGCGCGGCGCCGCAGACCGATTGGCTCGACGGCGTGGTCACCCGGGACAGCGCCGGCTACGTGCTCGCCGGGCCGGACCTGATGGTCGACGGCGCGCGCCCCTCCGGCTGGGAACTGTCCCGGCCACCGCATCATCTCGAGACCAGCGTGCCCGGGGTGTTCGTGGCGGGCGACGTGCACGCCGAATCCGCCAAGCGCGTCGCCTCCGCCGTGGGCGAGGGCGCCATGGCCGTCATGCTCGTGCACCGCTACCTCGCGTAACCAGGAGACCGCAGATGACTTCCAACCAGACCGCGGACCGCAGCAGCCGGTCGGTGTGCGATCCCGCCGAACTGCGCAGCCTGTTCCTGTTCGAGAAGCTGAACGACGAGCAGCTGGAGTGGCTGTGCGCCGACGGGCGGATCGAGACCATCGAACCGGGCGTGGTCTTCCGCGAGGGCGATCCGGCCACCTGCTTCTACGTGCTGATGGACGGCGAGGTGGTGCTCACCAAGCAGTCCGGCGGCACGGAGATCGAACTGGTGCGCACCGAGCATCGCGGCGCCTACGCGGGCGCCTGGATGTCCTACATCGGCGACAAAGTCGAGCAGACCTACAACGGGACGATGCAGGTGACACGTCCGTCGCGGTTCTACGTGCTGGACGCCGACGTCTTCGCCCGGATGATGCGCGAGTGGTTCCCGATGGCCGTGCACCTGCTCGAAGGCGTGTTCTTCGGCAATCGCAACACCAACGCGCGCATCGGCGAGCGGGAACGGCTGCTGGCGCTCGGTTCGCTGTCGGCGGGCCTCACCCACGAGTTGAACAACCCGGCCGCCGCCGCGGTGCGCGCCACCTCGGGCCTGCGCGAGCGGGTCGCGGGCATGCGGCACAAGCTCGCCATGATGGCGGAAGGCAAGTTCGATCCGTCGTCGTTGGGCGCCTTGGTGCGCCTGCAGGAGGAGGCGGCCGCCCAGGTCGCGAAAGCGCCGGAACTCACGCCGCTGGAGGCCGCCGACCGCGAGGATCTGCTCGGGGAATGGCTCGAGGAGCACGGGATCGGCGACGGATGGAACCTCGCGCCGAACTTCGTGCAGGCCGGATTCGACACCGACTGGCTGGAACGGGTGGCCGCCACCCTGGAGGGCTCGCCGGAACAGGTGTTCCAAGGGGCCATCCGCTGGCTGAACTACACCATCGAGACCGAGCTGCTGATGAACGAGATCGCCGACTCGACGACCCGCATCTCCTCGCTGGTCGGGGCGGCGAAGCAGTACTCGCAGATGGACCGTGCGCCGTTCCAGGTGGTCGACATCCACGAACTGCTGGACAGCACGCTGGTGATGCTCAGCCGCAAGATCGGCGACGGCGTGCGCGTGGTCAAGGAGTACGACCGTACGCTGCCGCAGGTGCCGTGCTTCGCGGCCGAACTCAACCAGGTGTGGACCAACCTGATCGACAACGCGGTGTACGCGATGAGCGGCGAGGGTACGCTGACCATCCGCACCAGGCACGAGAACGACTGCGCGGTCGTGGAGATCGGCGACACCGGGCCGGGCATCGCACCGGAGGCCCGTAACCGGATCTTCGAACCGTTCTTCACCACCAAGCCGATGGGCGAGGGCACCGGCCTCGGGCTGGACATCTCGTTCCGCATCGTGGTCAACAAACACAGCGGCGACATCCGGGTGGACTCCGAGCCGGGCGACACCAAGTTCACCGTCTGGCTGCCGCTGCACCGCCCCGACCAGGAGCCTGTCGCCGCCACCGACACGGAAGGGTTGTCATGACCGAGCAACTCGCGGGCATCGACCCCGCGGTACCACCGAGCGGCCCCGGTTGCCAGGAGTGCGAGCAGAACGCCGGCTGGTGGGTGCATCTGCGCCGCTGCGCCCAGTGCGGGCACGTCGGCTGCTGCGACACCTCGCCCGCGCAGCACGCCACCGCGCACGCCGAGAGCACCGGTCATCCGTTCATCCAGAGCTTCGAACCGGGCGAGGACTGGTTCTACAACTTCGAGACCGGAGAGATGTACAGCGGCGGACCGGAATTGGCGCCACCGCGCAGTCACCCGGTGGACCAAGGCGTGCCCGGCCCGCGTGAACGGGTGCCTGCGGATTGGCAGGCACACATCCACTGAACCCGGGAGAACCGGTACGCTGCTGCGGACGCCGGGCCTCCGGCACCACGATCCACCCGGGGAAAGCACGGTATGAAACGAACATCCGCCATCGTCCTGATCGCCGGGACGGTGGGTTTCCTGCTGGCAGGCTGCGGCGGAGGGGACGAGTCCACCGACGCGAACGGATTGCGCAAGGGTTCGACCGGCGTGACCACGTCCGCCTCGGCCGAGCGCACCACGACCGCTCCCGGCACCGCGGCGCCGAGCACCCCGGCGGACCCCGACGCCCCGGCCACGACGAAACAACGCGACTCCGCACTCGGTCCCGCGTCCAGCACCACCTGCGGCGAGTTCCGGAAGCTCGACAGCGACCAGGAGAAAGCGCTGATCGAGCAGATCCTGGCGGAGAACCCGGGTGGCCGGTTCGACGGCAGCCCGAACGTCGCGCTGGGCACGGCCAAGCTGGTGTGCCTGTCGCCGAGCGTCGCCGACACCTCGGTCGCGGTCGCGACCGGAATCACGAAGAAATAACCGGCGGTTCGTCGTCCTCGGCTGCTTCCGGGACGACGAACCGTGACCGAGGGCGGGCCCGCGCGGCAGAATGGCACAGTGGCAGAACTGGCACTCACCGCCCGCCTGAATCCTTCGGCCGCCGACGCCCGGCGCGGGGTGGTCCGGCTGCATCCGGAAGCGCTGACCGCGCTGGGGTTGCGCGAATGGGACGGGATCATGCTGGTCGGCTCCCGGCGCACGGCCGCGGTCGTCGGTGTAGCCCGTCCGGACACGCCCGCCGGAGTCGCCCTGCTCGACGACGTCACGCTGTCCAACGCCGGGCTGCGCGAGGATGCGACCGTGGTGATCTCTCCCGCGGTCGTCTACGGCGCGAAGCAGATCACGGTGAGCGGCTCGGTGCACGCCACCCGGACGATTCCGGCCGCGACGCTGCGGCAGGCGCTGCTCGGGAAGGTCGTCACGGTCGGTGACGCGGTCTCCCTGCTGCCGCGCGACCTCGGCCCCGACATCAGTTCCACGGCCGCCACCCAGGCACTGTCGCGCACCTTCGGCATCGCCTGGACCACGGAGTTGCTCACCGTCACCGGCACCGATCCGCGCGGCCCGGTGAGCGTGCAGCCGAACACCGCCGTGGCGTGGGGCGCGGGCGCGGTCGCCGCGCAAGACGCCCCGGCCTCGGCGGTGGCGTCGCTCGCGGCGGGCGAGGCGCCCCTCGGCGTCGCGGCGACCCGCACCACGCCGCCCGGCGAGACACCGAGCATCTCGGTCGAAGACCTGGCGGGTGCGCGCAGCCAGGCCGCGAAGCTCACCGAATGGCTCAGCCTCGCCCTCGACGAACCCGAATTGCTGCGCACGCTGGGTGCACGACCGCACCTCGGTGTGCTGATCACCGGCCCGGCCGGCGTCGGCAAGGCAGCGCTGGCCCGCGCGGTCGCCGCGCCGCGCCGCGTGGTGGAACTGGACGGCCCCACCATCGGGGCGGCCGAGAGCGGTGCGCGACTGCGCGAGGTCGCCGAGGCGGTGGCCGACATCGGCTGCGGCAAGGGCGGCGTCCTGCTGATCACCGACATCGACGCGCTGCTGCCCGCCGACGCCGAGCCGGTCGCCACGCTCATCCTGGACCAGTTGCGCGCCGCGATCGCCGAACCCTGCGTCGCGTTCCTGGCGACCACGGCGCACCCCGCCGGGATCGACCAGCGCCTGCGGGCGCCGGACCTGTGCGACCGCGAACTCGCGCTGCCGCTGCCCACCGCCGCCGTCCGCAAGGCCCTGCTGGAACAGCTGCTGCGCCGGGTGCCGACCGCGGAGCTGAAACTCGACGAGATCGCGGCGCGCACCCCCGGGTTCGTGGTCTCCGACCTGGCGGCGCTGTGCCGCGAGGCTGCGCTGCGCGCGGCATCGCGGGCCAGGGAGAACGGTGAGCCACAGCTCACCCAGCCCGACCTGCTCGGCGCGCTCGAGGTCATCCGGCCGCTGTCGCGGTCGGGCATGGAGGAACTCGCCATCGGCAGCCTGAGTCTCGACGACGTCGGCGACATGGCGGACACCAAACAGGCGCTCACCGAGGCGGTGCTGTGGCCGTTGCGTCACCCCGACTCCTTCGCCCGCCTCGGCATCGAGCCGCCGCGCGGGGTGCTGCTCTACGGCCCGCCCGGCTGCGGCAAGACGTTCCTGGTGCGGGCGCTGGCCGGCAGCGGTCAGCTCAGCGTGCACGCGGTCAAGGGCGCGGAGCTGCTGGACCGGTGGGTCGGCTCGTCGGAGCGCGCAGTACGCGAATTGTTCCAGCGCGCCCGCGATTCCGCGCCGTCGCTGGTCTTCCTGGACGAGGTGGACGCCTTGGCGCCGCGCCGCGGGCAGAGCGCCGACGCGGGTGTCGGCGACCGAGTGGTCGCGGCGCTGCTCACCGAACTCGACGGTGTGGAGCCGCTGCGCGATGTGGTGGTGCTGGGCGCGACCAACCGTCCGGAGCTGATCGATCCGGCGCTGCTGCGCCCGGGCAGGCTCGAACGGCTCGTCTTCGTGCCGCCGCCGGACGCCGCCGCCCGGCGGGAGATCCTGCGCACCGCGGGCCGCGCGGTGCCGCTGGCCGACGACGTCGACCTCGACGCGCTCGCGGACGACCTGGAGGGCTATTCCGCCGCCGACTGCGCGGCGCTGCTGCGCGAGTCCGCCCTCGCGGCGATGCGGCGGGACATGCACGCCGCCGATGTCACCGGGGCCGACGTGCTGGCCGCCCAAGCGGTGGTACGGCCGTCGCTGGACCCGGCTCAGATCGACACGCTGCGCCGGTACGCGGAAAGCCGCGGGTAGACGGCCTCACTCAGCCAATGTGCGGCAAATTGGCTTATGCCGCATATTTCGCACCCGAGACATTTTCGGGCGAATCGTCGGCAATCACAAGATCGCGCCCGCGCCCCGGGTATGTTCGACAACCGTGCGCAGGGTCGGCGACATTGTCGACGCGATCACGGCCTTCACGGGAGCCGCGGTCGCGGGCGTCACGCTGTTCCTGCCGGTCAGCGTCAGCACCAAGGGCCAGTCCACCTCGTACCGGATTGCCGGGCTGCTCAACAGCGTGCCGCGCAGCGCCGCGCTCGGCGTGATCGTCGCCGTCGCGATCGCCGTGCTGGTGGCGACCACCAAGCGGCCGTTGACCGGCTGGGCGACGGCGACGGCCGCGGCCCTCGCACAGTTGCTCAACCACTTCGCCGGCCGCCGTGGGCCCACGGCGGAGATGCTGACCACGCAGAACTACATCGACTCCATCTGTGCCGCGGTGTTGCTCGGCGGGCTGGGCGCGGTGGCGCTGCGCCGCCCGCTGCCCGGCGCGGCGTTCGCGATAGGCGGCGTGGGGTTCTTCGGCTTCGGCGATCTCGCGGGCCTGCTGAATATCAACGCGGATCCGTACGCGGTCCTGGAGACGCCGACGCGCTGGATGATCGGCGCGGCCCTGACGCTGCTGGTGATCAGCACCTTGCACAACTGGAGGCGCACCGACGAGCCGAAGACGCCGGGGATGGCGATCGCGCTGCCGGTGACGCCGATCCTCGCCGCCATGGTGCTCGCGCTGGTGGTGCTGGCCGGCACCGAATGGCTGGGCCGCCAGTACAGCAAACTGCCCGCCGAGAGTCACGGGGTCGAGATCGCCATCGTCGTCGCGGCAACGCTCGTCAGCGCGACCGCGGCGGCCATGCTGCTACCCGGCCGCGACGGCACCGGCGTGTACCTGGCCGTGAGCCTCACCGCGGCGGTCGACGCCGTGGGTTACGCGGTCCGGCCCGGCTGGACCGCCGCGGTGCTCATCGCGCTGACCGCGGCCGGACTGGCCGTCGGCGCCCGCATGCCGTCGACCGCGCTGGCCATCCTGCTCCTCGCGGGCATCTCGGTCTTCGCCCTCGTCACCTCGACGTCGGCGAGCACCGTCGCCTTCGCCGTGATCAGTGGGGTCATCGCGTTGACCGCGGGCTACTGCTGCGGCACGGTGCGACCGCACTACGCGCCCAGCGGTGTGCTCGCGCTCGCCGCGCTCTACCTTCCCTCGGCGGTGTCGGTGATGCCGGACAGGGTCAAGGACTGGCGCGAAGAGGTGGAGGTGCACGACGCGACGCCCGGCCGGACCGCGCTGGCCATCGTCGTCGGGAGCGCTCTCGGGCTCGTCATGTTGCGTAAATTGCGGCCGCGCAGCAAGGCGCAACCGAATGGGCAGCCGGAAAGCGAATCATTAGCGGACATATAGCAGGGGTCCGCGCGGATGGCGTACGCCATACGCGCCCCTTCCGCGAGAAAGGCACCCTTTCCGTAGGCTTGTCCCGAACACCCCGCCGCCCCTACTCGACGGAGTGAAGTTTGCTCGTAATCCTGCTCGTCCATGCCGCGGCCGCCTTGCTGGCTCCGCTGTGTGTGCGGGCACTGGGGCGCAACGCTTTCTACCTGCTGGCCGCGATCCCGCTCGGCGGCCTGGGGTGGGTCCTCGCGAATTGGTCCGAGCCACAGCGTGTCCGGCTGGCCTGGGCGCCGAGCATCGCACTGAATATCGAACTGCGTTTCGACACGCTCGCGGCCGTCCTGTGCGCGCTCGTGCTCGGCATCGGAGCGCTGGTTCTGGTCTACTGCGGCAGGTATTTCGACAACGACGAGCCACGGCTCGGGGTGTTCGCCGCCGAGCTGGTCGGCTTCGCCGGGGCCATGTTCGGGCTGGTCACCAGCGACAACATGGTGCTGCTCTATGTGTTCTGGGAAGCGACGACAGTGCTGTCGTTCCTGCTCATCGGGCACAACGCCGAGCAGGCGGCCAGTCGAAGGTCCGCGATTCAAGCCCTGCTGGTGACCGGGGCGGGCGGATTGGCGATGCTGGCCGGCATCGTCGTGCTCGGCACCGCGAGCGGCAGCTATCTGCTCTCGGATCTGCTGTCCGGGGCGCATCCACCGAACGGGCTCGCGATCGACGTCGCGGTGGCGCTGTTACTGGTCGGCGCGCTCACCAAGTCAGCCGTGGTGCCTTTGCATTTCTGGCTGCCCGGCGCGATGGCCGCGCCGACGCCGGTGAGCGCGTACCTGCACGCGGCGGCGATGGTGAAGGCGGGTGTGTACTTGGTCGCCCGCCTGGCGCCGGTGTTCGCGCAGAATCCGGTGTGGCACCCGCTCGTGCTCACCCTCGGCCTGGCTTCGATGCTGCTGGCCGGGCTGCGGGCGCTACAGGTCGTGGACCTGAAGCTGGTGCTGGCCTTCGGCACGGTGAGCCAGCTGGGGTTCCTGATCGTGCTCGTCGGCATCGGCACTCCCGGCGCCGCGCTGGCCGGGGTGTCGTTGATCGTCGCGCACGCGCTGTTCAAGGCGTGCCTGTTCCTGGTGGTCGGGATCATCGATCACGGTGCGGGCACGCGGGATCTACGCCGGTTGTCCGGTCTCGGCCGCCGGGCTCCCGTGCTGTGCGCCACCGCGGTGCTCGCCGCGCTCAGCATGGCGGGGATCCCGCCGCTGCTCGGCTTCGTCGGCAAGGAGAGCGCGCTGAGCGCCGTGCTGGACGCCGACGTGCTCACCGCCCCCGCACGCAGCGCGGTATTCGCCGGCGTGGTGCTCGGTTCGATGCTGACCGTCGGCTACAGCATCCGATTCGTCTGGGGCGCCTTCGCCGACAAGCGCGGTGCGCCGGAGCCGGCCCCCGGCACCACCACCGTCGCTCACCACCCGAGCGAAGTACCGGTCGCCGAGGACCAGCCGGAAGGCGCGGACCATTGCCGCTGGCACCCGCCGGGCGCGCTGTTCCTGGCGTCACCGGCGCTCCTCGCCGTCGCGAGTCTCGTCGCCGGTCTCGCGCCGTCGTGGCTGGACGCCCGGTTGCGTCCCTACGCCGGAACGCTGACCGGCCCCGCGCCCGAGCATCTGGCGCTGTGGCACGGATTCACCCCCGCATTGGCGACGACGCTGCTGATCGTCGCCGTAGGTGTCGCGCTGTACCGGCTGCGCACCCGCTTCGTCGAATCGGCGCACCCGCGCCTGGGCAACGCCGACCGCGCCTACGACGCCACGCTGCGCGCGATGGACACCCTCTCGCTGCGAATGACCGGCGCCGTACAGCGCGGGTCGCTGCCGCTGAGTCAGGCCGCGATCCTGGTCACGCTGATCGTCCTGCCGACCGCCCTGCTCGCCGTCGGCACCCGCACCGGCGTGACGCTGCGGTGGTGGGATTCGCCCCTGCAAGCGGCCATCGGCGCGATCATGGTGGTGACCGCGCTCGCCGCGACGGTGCTGCGCAACCGATTGGCGAGCGTGCTGGTCGTCGGCGTGACCGGTTACGGCAGTGGCGTGATCTTCGCGCTGCACGGCGCGCCCGACCTCGCGCTGACCCAATTCCTGGTGGAGACGCTGACGCTGGTGATCTTCGTTCTGGTCCTGCGCGCCTTTCCCGCGCGGATCGAGGCCAGCCGCGCGACCGCGTTCAAGTTCCGCAGGGCGATGCTGGCCGCGGGGACCGGAGCGGTGGTCGCGGTTCTGGCCGGTTTCGCCGTCGCCGCCCGCACCGCCGAACCCATCTGGCCCCGGATTCCCGACGCGGCTTACGAATTCGGCGGCGGGAAGAACGCCGTGAACGTCCTGCTGGTCGACCTACGGGCCTGGGACACCCTCGGTGAGATCTCGGTGCTCGTCGTCGCCGCCACCGGCGTCGCGTCCTTGGTGTTCCGCAGCAGGCGTTTCGGCAGCGCGCCGCGCGCGGCGGACTCCCCCGACTACGACCCGGAACTGGTGAGCTGGCTGCCCGCGGGCCGGTTGGTCGACCGGGCCGAACGGTCGATGGTCCTGCAGATCACCACCCGGCTGGTGTTCCCGACCATCATGCTGCTGTCGGTCTACTTCTTCTTCTCCGGGCACAACGCGCCGGGCGGCGGGTTCGCGGGCGGGCTCACCGCGGGGCTCGCGCTGACCCTGCGGTATCTCGCGGGCGGGCGCTACGAACTGGGCGAGGCGCTGCCCGTCGACGCGGGGCATGTCCTCGGTGCGGGCCTCACCTTGGCAGCGGGCACCGCGGTCTCCTCGCTGCTGCTGGGCGCGCCGCCGCTGTCCTCGGCGATCATCGAGGTTTCGCTGCCGGTGGTCGGCCACGTCAAGGTGGTCACCGCGCTGCTGTTCGATCTCGGCGTCTATCTGATCGTGGTCGGCCTGGTGCTGGACGTGCTGCGCAGTCTCGGCGCGCGGCTGGACAGCGAGCTGGCCGACGCCGAGCCCCCGGCGAGGAAAGGCGGTTCCCGCGCATGACCGCGAATCTGACCCTGCTGATCGTGATCGGCGTCCTGGTCGCGTGCGGGGTGTATCTGATCCTGGAACGCGCCGTGTCGAAGATGCTGCTCGGGTTGATCCTGTTCGGCAACGCGGTGAACCTGCTGATCCTCACCGCGGGCGGCGGCGACGGCGCGGCGCCCATCCGGGGGGCGGCCGCCACCACGGAGATGGCCGACCCGCTCGCTCAGGCGATGGTGCTCACCGCCATCGTGATCACCATGGGCATCGCGGCCTTCGTGCTCGCGCTGGCCTACCGCGCCTACATGCTCACCACCAGCGACGACGTCGCCAACGACGAAGAGGACGCGGAGGTCGCCCGGCGGCGGGCCGGAGAGGACCCGGAGACGTGAGCCTGTCCCCCGGCCTGCTGCCGGTCCTCGCGCCGCTGCCGGTGCTCGTTCCGCTGCTCGGCGCCGCGGCCACGCTCGTCTTCGGCCGCAGGCCCCGCATCCAGAGCGTGGTCATCGTCGGGGCGCTCACCGGTGTGGTGGTGATCTGCGGGCTGCTGCTGTTCCTGGCCGACCGGGACGGCACCACCGCGTTGCAGGTCGGCGATTGGGCGGCGCCGATCGGCATCACGCTGGTGGTGGACCGGCTCTCGGCGGCGATGCTGCTCGTCTCGTCCATCGTGCTGCTGTCGGTCGCCCTCTACGGCGCGGGCCAGAACATTCGCGACGGCGACGAGCGGCAGCCCACCTCCATCTACCGGCCGACGTATCTGGTGCTGACCGCGGGTGTTTCGGCCGCTTTCCTGGCCGGTGACCTGTTCAACCTGTTCGTGGGTTTCGAGATCCTGCTCGCCGCGTCGTTCGTGCTCCTCACGGTGGGCGCGACCACCGAACGCATCCGCGCGGGCGTGGCCTACGTGATGGTGTCGATGGTCTCCTCGCTGATCTTCCTCACCGGCATCGGGCTCACCTACGCGGCCACCGGAACGCTGAATCTCGCCCAGCTCGCGGCGCGGTTCGGCGCGGTGCCGGAGGGCACCCGCACGGCGATCTTCGGAGTGCTGCTGGTGGCGTTCGGCATCAAGGCCGCCGTCTTCCCGCTGTCGAACTGGCTGCCCGACTCCTATCCGACCGCCCCGGCCCCGGTCACCGCCGTGTTCGCCGGCCTGCTCACCAAAGTCGGTGTGTACGCGATCATCCGCACGCACTCGCTGCTGTTCCCCACGGGCGGCTTCGACGCGATCCTGCTGACGTGCGGGCTGCTGACCATGCTCGTGGGCATCCTCGGCGCCATCGCGCAGAGCGACATCCGCCGCCTGCTGTCGTTCACCCTGGTCAGCCACATCGGTTACATGGTGTTCGGGGTGGGCTTGGCCACCGCGTCGGGGCTGGCGGGCGCGGTCTTCTACGTGGCGCACCACATCCTGGTGCAGACCGCGCTGTTCCTGGTGGCGGGGCTGATCGAGCGGCAGGCCGGCTCGACCTCGCTGCGCAGGCTGGGCGGGCTCGCCGCGGCCAGTCCGCTGCTGGCGGTGCTGTTCCTCATTCCCGCGCTGAATCTCGGCGGGATACCCCCGTTCTCCGGGTTCATCGGCAAGGTCGCGCTCTTGCAGGCGGGCGCCGAACGCGGCAGCGTGCTGGCCTGGGTGCTGGTCGGGGGCGCGGTGCTCACCAGCCTGCTCACCCTCTACGCGGTCGCCCGGGTATGGAGCAAGGCGTTCTGGCGGCCCCGCGCGGACGCCCCCGAGGGTCATCTCACCGCGGCGAAGCCGCCGACGCTGATCGAGGAGGCGACCGACGTGCACTACGACGAGCGCACCGATCCCGGCCGGATGCCGCCGCTGATGGTGTTGTCCACCGCGGCGCTCGTGGCGGTCGGGCTGTGCCTGACGGTGCTGGCCGGTCCGATCCTGACGATCGCCGACCGAGCCGCGGCCGACCTGCGCGACCCCGGCGTGTACATCGGTGCGGTGCTGGGTGGTTCGCGATGAGCGTCGAGCAGACCGGGCGCGGCCGCGGACACGAGGCGGTCGTCCGGGTCGGCGTCCTCGTGTGGCTCACCGTGGTCTGGCTCGCCCTGTGGGGCGATCTGAGCGTCGCGAACCTGCTGGGCGGGCTGGTGGTCGCCGCCCTGATCATGGTGGCGTTGCCGCTGCCACGCGTTCCGGTGTCGGGTCGGCTGAACCCGCTGCCGCTGCTCGAACTGGTCGTGGTGAGCGCCTATTACGCGCTGGAGTCGAGCCTCCAGGTCGCCTGGTTCGCGATCCGGCCCGCTCCCACCCCGGTGTCCGGAGTGCTGCGGGTGTACGCCCGCACGCGGTCGGATCTGGTGCTGGTGCTCTGGACCGATGTGCTCAACCTGATCCCCGGCACGATGGTGCTGGAGATCGACCGCAGGCGCTGCGTCATCTACGTCCACGTCCTGGACGTGGGCAGCGACGCGGCCGTGGACAAGTTCTTCCGGATCACCCGGCGGCTGGAACGCCTGCTGATCGAAGCCTTCGAACGCCCGACCGGATGGCCGTACTCCCGGCCGCCCGCACCCCCGGAGGTGGCGGAGTGACCGTCGTCGCCGTGCTCGCCGCCGTCGTCCTGACGGCGGCCGGGCTGCTGACCACCTATCGCGTCGTCCTGGGGCCGAGCACGTTGGACCGGGTCGTCGCCCTCGACTCGCTGATGGCAATCGCGGCTTCGGGACTGGCCGTGTGGGCGGCCTACAGCGCCGACACCACCGTGGTGCCCGCGATCGTCGCGCTGGCGCTGGTCGGATTCCTCGGTTCGGCCGCCGTGTCCCGATTCCGGGTACGGGACGACAAATGAACCTTTGGCACGTGCTCGCCGGCTCCCTGATCCTGCTCGGCTCTGCGCTGGCGCTGACCGCCGCGCTCGGCATCGTCCGCTTCCCGGACACGCTGACCCGGATGCACGCGGCCACCAAACCGCAGGTCACCGGGTTGATCCTGGTGCTCGCCGGTGCCGCGATCCAGCTGCGCGGGCACGGCGGTGTCTGGGCGCTGGCGCTGGTGGGGCTGTTCACCCTGCTCACCGCCCCGGTGATCGCCCACCTCATCGGCCGCACCGCCTACCGCGAGCAGCGCCACCGGGACGGCCTGTTGCGCGTCAACGAGATGCGCGACGACGACGTCGACTAGCCGCGTGCCGGACTCAGCGCGCGGCGGGCTCGACCTCCCGTTCGGCCCGCAGCGGCGGCCGCGCGGCCGCGAACCAGGTCGCGTGGAACGCCGCCGCCAGTCCGGCCAGCAGCCCTAGCACGACGGTGCCAGCGAGTACCGGGTACTCGGCCATCGGCACGGCGAGGTAGCGGTAGGACAGCAGCAACGCCGCCAGCACGACCGCCCCGGAGCCGACCAACCGGATCCGGAACCATCCCCAGCCGCGCTCCGGTTCGCGCAACGCCGATTCGACGGTGAGGCACAGCACCGCGCCCGCCACCAAGTCGACGCCGTAGTGGTAGCCGAAGCCGAGCGTGGCGGCGAGCGTGGCCAGCAGCCAGAACGCGCCGCCCCAGCGCAGCCAGCCCGGGGCGGGTTCGCCGTCGCTGTCGCGGCGGGTGTGCAGGAACACCGACAGCGCCCACGCGGTGTGCATCGAGGGCATGCAGTTGCGCGGAACCGCCGCGTCGAACGGCAGCGGCATCGGGTTCCGGTCGATCGGCGGCACCACCCCGGGCCAGTAGTTGCCCAGTTGCAGCCCGTTGCCGTCCGGCCCGAACGCGAACATCGGCCCCACCACCGGAAAGAGCACGTACACCAAGGGACCGATCAAGCCGAGCACCAGGAAGGTCCGCACCAGGTAGTGCGACGGCCACCGGCCCGACGACGTCACTCGGCGCAGCTGCCACACCGCGACGACGATCGCCGCCACGGGCAGCTCGATGTAGACCCAGTGCAGCACCGCGTAGACCACCGGTCCCATCGCGTCGACCGCCCGGCCGAGCACCCACGACGGATCGCCCAGCGCGTGATCGGCCAGGATCACGTACTCGTCGAGCACGGTCGGCCTGCCGATCACGGTGACGTGCAGCCAGACGTCGCCGACCTTGGTGGCCAGCACCAGCAGCGCGCCGAGCGCGGCCGCGTGCAGCGCGTCGCGCCGTTCGGCGCCGGACCAGCGCAGACAGGCCACCAGCGCCAGTCCGGTCAGCACGATCACCGGGCCGTTCCCGATCGCGAACGGCGCTCCCGCCACTAGGCGGACGCCCGCCCACACTACGTCGATGGCCGCCGCGACACCCACCACGACCAGCCTGCGGCGGGTCGAGATGCCCACCAGCGCGAGGACGAGCCCCGCCCAGGGCACCGACATCGATTTGGGTGTGCCGATGTAGTCCCGCCCCAAACTCTCCAGGGGGCCTTCGAATCCCTGCCAGAGGGCGACGCCCTGCAGCACGATCAGCAGAACCGGCACCGCGGCCACCGCGGCGACGACCCCTACCCGAGTTCGCGGCACGCGACGGCGCGATACCGCACTTCCTACTTCGGAACCCGGGTATTCGACAAGCATCCGACCATAGTAAACGGGGGGTGAACGCCGTCCCCCTGACCAGCTGAACAGCAGCCGACCGCTATCCGGCCGGACGCTACTGCTTCAGCTCCTCGACCAGCGCGTCCACCACCGCGACCAGATCGCCCTGCGACGCCGCCGCGACGCGGCGCTGCCGCTGATAGGACGCCCCGCGCTTGGGGATCTCGGCGACCAGCGCGAGTTCGTCCGCGCAGCCCAGGCGCGCCGCCGTCGGCTCCAACCGGTTCAGCAGATCGTCCAGGTCGTCGGTGACCAAACGCTCGTTGCTGTCGGCGTCGGTGATGATGATCGCGTCCAGCCCGTAACGGGCGGCGCGCCACTTGTTCTCCTGCACGTGCCACGGCGGCAGGGTGGGCAGGTCCTCGCCGTTCTCGACGCGGTGATCGAGGTCGACGATCAGGCAATGGATGAGGGCGGCCAGCGCCGCCAGTTCGGTGCGCGTGGAGATGCCGTCGCAGACCCGCACCTCGATGGTGCCCCACTTGGGCGCCGGGCGGATGTCCCAGTGCATGCCGCCCAGCTGCGTGAACACGCCCGTCTTGACCTCGTCGTGCACGAAATGCTCGAACTGGGTCCAGTTCTCGAACTGGAACGGCAGGCCCGCGGTCGGCAGCTGCTGGAACATCAGCGTCCGGTTGCTGGCATACCCGGTATCCGACCCGGACCACATCGGCGAACCCGCCGACAGCGCGAGCAGATGCGGATACGACAGCAGCAAGGAGTTGAGGATCGGAAACACCTTGTCGCGGTGGGAGACCCCGACGTGCACGTGCACACCCCAGATCATCATCTGGCGGCCCCACCACTGCGTGCGCTCGATCAACTCGTCGTAGTGCTCCGACCGGGTCAGTTGCTGGGCCGACCACTGCGCGAACGGATGGGTTCCCGCGCAGAACAAGTCGACGCCCAAGGGGTCGGCCGCGCGCCGCACCGTGTTCATGGTGCCGGTCAGGTCCTCCACCGCCGCGCCGACCGTCTCGTGCACACCGGTGACGAGTTCGACGGTATTACGCAGCAACTCCTTGGTGACCTGCGGCGTGCCGTCGTGGGCGCGCAGCTCACCGAGGGAATCGAACACCGCCGCAGCGGTATTCGACAGGTCGCGGGTCACCTTGTCCACCAAGGCGATCTCCCATTCGACCCCGATGGTGGGCCGGGGCGAACCTTCGAAGGGAACGTGCTCGATTCCTGCCCCGGCCATATGCCACCCGCGCTACTGGATCACGCCACAGGCGACACGGCCACCCGCGTCGCCCGTCGCTAGGGTCGACTCATCGGGACCCGCGACGCCGTCGGCGCGGGAATAACGGTTGGGGATGTTGCCGAAGTTGTCGGCGTCGGCGTGGATGATCAGGGCCTTGCCCTTGACGTCGTCCAGCGTCACCGCGTCGGTGGTGGTGACCAGCTTGGCCACGCCGTCGCCGCGCACCTCCAGCGAGGTCAGATCGCCGCTGGCCGGATGCGCGTTGGCGCTGCCGACCTGCAGATGGCCACCGGCGGACAAGAAGTCGCCCGCCGGGCCGCCGGTCGGCGCGACGGAGTTCGGCTCGCACTTGCCTACCTGGTGCACGTGCAGGCCGTGGAAGCCGGGACGCAGCCCGTGCGCCTCGACGGTGATCTGCAGGTGGTTGCCGTCCTTGGCGAAGTTCGCGGTGCCGACCGACGCGCCCGAGGGGTCCTTCAACTGCACGTTCACCCCCTCCTCGGTGTGCGGGGTGCCGTGCTCGGTGCTCGACCGACCGGCCGGGGCGGGGGACCCGGTCCACACCGGCGGGGTGGTTCCCTGGACGTCACTCGACTCCTGGCTGTTCGAGCAGGCGGCGAGGCCGAACACCGCGACCGCGAGCACCGGGGTCACAGTCCGCCAGGACGGGCGTCGAGTTGTGGACGGGGCCATCGGGGAACTCCTTTACGAGTACCGAGTTTACGAGTAAAGCTGGGTGGACACGTTCGTTACCGGACAAGATGATGCCACGCCGCGCTGCCGCGCCCCCGACAGGGCGGCGTGCCCTCACCTCACGTTCGCCGGTCCGAGCGTGCGAACAGCGACCACACGGGTCAGTTACCCGTGACGATCACCGTTACACCCGGACCGGTGTCCCCGATTGCGTCCGATTTGGGCGCCACCGCCGCGCCGAGATCGTCCGCGATGGCCTGCGCCGCTTCCTTGTCGCCAGCCGAATTGCCGTAGTAGACAGTGGTTTTCGCGATATTCGAGCCGGGGTAGTTGCCCGTTTCCGCGATGGTCCACCCGTCCGCCGCGAGCTGACCGGCCGTCTTGGCCGCGAGCCCGGCCACCATACTGTTGTTGAGCACGCGAACCGGGACCGAACGGGCCGCCGCGGACGTGGTCGGCGCGGCCGTGGTGGTCGGCGTCACCGCGGCGGACGAGGCCGCGGCCGAGGTCGGCGCCTTGGGCGCGGTGGTGCTCGCCGGGACCTGCGGCGCGGCGGTCGCGCTGGAGGTCGGCGAATCGCTGGTTCCCGAGGCGTCGGTGTCGGCGTCGGAACTCGACAGCGACATCGCGCCGAGACCGGCGAAGACGATGGCCAACGCGATCAGCACCATCGCCAGGGCGCGCAACGGTGGCCCACCGGAGGTGGGATTCGGGTAGCTCACCCTCGCGAGCCTAGTCGCACCGAGCGGGTCCGGGTCCGCATCGCCGGGTCAGACCTGGAATCCCAGCCGGCGCGCCGCACGCGCCTTCTGCCTGCTCGCGCGCAGCCTGCGCAGCCGCTTCACCAGCATCGGATCGGCGGCCAGCGCCTCGGGCCGGTCGACCACCGCGTTCAGCACCTGGTAGTACCGCGTCGGTGACATGGCGAACAGCTCGCGGATCGCCTCTTCCTTCGCGCCCGCGTACTTCCACCACTGGCGCTCGAAGGCCAGGATGTCGAGTTCGCGGCGGCTCAGTCCGGCGTCGTCGGCCTGTCCGGCCGCGGCGTGCCCCGTCGTGACCTCTTCGCTCGCGGAAAGGCCGTCCTGGCTCTCGGAAAGATTCCGTGCCGCTGCGCCGTCCATCTCGCTCCCTCGCCGAGTGACCACCAGACGAAAATGGTGCTTGTACGTCGCGGAACATTCAACCACGCGCGCCGGGAATCGCCCGGGCCGCGGCGCGGCGTGTTCCCTACCTGCCGGTAGTTCCCGGCACCCGGGGCGGGGTGACGTGGCGCGCACGGCAATAATTGGCGCATGGCAATCCTCCCGATCGTGATCGTCGGCGACCCGGTTCTGCACAACCCGACCGAGCGGGTCACGCAATCGCCGGAGGAATTGGCTCCGCTCATCGCGGACATGTACGAGACGCTCGAGGCGGCGCACGGCGTGGGCCTCGCGGCCAACCAAGTCGGCGTTCCGCTGCGCCTGTTCGTCTACGACTGCCCCGACCTGGGCGCGGACGGCGCCGCCACCCGCCGCCGCGGGGTGGTGGTCAACCCGGTGCTGGAGACCTCGGAGCTCCCGGAGACCATGCCCGACCCGGACGACGACGAGGAGGGTTGTCTGTCGGTTCCCGGCGAGCAGTTCCCCACCGGCCGCGCCGAGTGGGCGAAGGTGACCGGCACCGACGAGCGCGGCGAGCCGATCGAGGTGGAGGGCAAGGGCTTCTTCGCGCGCATGCTGCAGCACGAGGTCGGGCACCTGGACGGGTTCCTTTACGTGGACGTACTGATCGGCCGCAACGCGCGCGCCGCCAAGAAGGCGATCAAACGCAACGGCTGGGGCACACCGGGCCTGACCTGGCTGCCGGGCACCGATCCCGATCCGTTCGGGCATGACGACTGACCCCGCCGCCGGTCTGCCCGATATCCCGCTCGGCCGCCGCGTGGTGCTGCGCTATCAGCTGCCCGCGGGTTATCCCCAACCGCTGACCGACGTGATCGGCGAGCTCGTCTCCTTGGACCCGCCGACCGTGCGCGGCGCCGACGGCACGGTCGTCTCGGTGGCGCCGGAGCGCGTGGTCGCGCTGAAGGCCCTGGGCCCCAGGCCGATTCGCCCGAAGGAGATCCGCGCGCTGGAGGCCGCGGCCGCCTATGGCTGGCCGGGCGTCGAGCACGCGTGGATCGACGGCTGGCTGGCACGCGCGGGTCACGGATACACGGGGCGCGCGAATTCGGCTGTGCCGCTCGGCAGCTCGGACGGGCCCGCCGCCGTCTCCGCGGAGACGCTGCGCCGGATCGGCGAGTGGTACACCGCGCACGGCCTGCCCGTGCAGCTCGCGCTGCCCGATCGGCTGGCCCCCGTGCCGCCCGGCTGGCACAGCTGGCGGGAGACGCTGATGCTGGCCATCGATATCGACAATTTCGTTCTGCCGCAGGGCCCTTCGATGGTGCGGATCGCGCCCGCGCCGGACCACGACTGGCTGGGGATGCACCGCTACGGCGGCGAAGATCCTGCCGCTCGCCCGATTTCCGTTCCCGCGCCGGATCCCGAGGTGCTGACCGCGGTCCTGGACGGTGAACTGGGCTTCGCCTCGCTCGGCCTGCCGCGCCCCATCGCGATCGGCCGCGGCGCGCTCACCACCGCCCCGGACGGACGACGCTGGATCGGCCTCACCTGCGTGGCCGTCGCCGCCGCGCACCGCAGGCACGGGCTCGGTTCGCTGGTTTGCGCCGAGCTGGTGCGCTGGGGTCACGACCGCGGCGCGACGCACGCGTATCTCCAGGTGGAGGCGGCCAACGAGGCGGCCGTCGCGATGTACCGCGAACTGGGTTTCGTCGATCACCACGCCTACCGCTACGCCGCGCCCGAACCCCTCGCCGGGCCCGGCGGACTGCGGTAGAACAGACCTGTCACCCGCGAAGGAAGGCCGCAGTGCGTCTCGCCACCTGGAATGTCAACTCGATCCGCTCCCGGCTCGACCGTGTCGCGGACTGGCTCGATCGCCAGGACATCGACGTGCTGGCCATCCAGGAGACCAAGTGCCGTGACGACCAGTTCCCGTTCGAGCGCTTCGACGAGCTGGGCTACGAGGTCGCCCATCTGGGGATCAACCAGTGGAACGGGGTGGCGATCGTCTCCCGGGTCGGTCTCGCCGATGTCGAGTTCGCCTTCCCGGACCAGCCCGGTTTCGACAAGGACGCGGGCGAGTCGCTGATCAGCACGCCGGTCGTCGAGTCCCGCGCGATCGGCGCCACCTGCGGTGGCGTGCGGGTGTGGAGCCTGTACGTGCCCAACGGCCGCACCCTGGGCGACCCGCACTACGCCTACAAGCTGGAATGGCTGGCCGCGCTGCGGGACAACGGCGCGCGCTGGCTGGCCGAGGACCCGCAGGCCAAGATCGCGCTGGTGGGCGACTGGAACATCGCCCCGACCGACGACGATGTGTGGTCCGTGGAGTACTTCGCCGACAAGACGCACACGTCGCAGCCGGAACGCGCGGCCTTCCAGGCCGTCGTGGACGCCGGATACGCGGATGTCATGCGTCCGTTCGCGCCGGGACCGGGCGTTTACACCTATTGGGATTACACCCAGCTGCGCTTCCCGCGTAAAGAGGGGATGCGCATCGATTTCATCCTCGCTTCCCCCGCGCTCGCCGCCACCGTGACGGACGCCATGGTCGATCGTGAGGCGCGAAAGGGCAAGGGCGCCAGCGACCACGCTCCGGTGATCGCCGAATTCGCCGACGAACCCGGGCGCTCGTGACGCGCCCGGCACAGCCGCCTTTCCCGCGCCGCAGCAGCGGAAACCGGCCGGCCGGCGCCCGGCTCGGCGTGAACGGCGACGCGGGACAACGGCAGCGGGCGCAGCATCTCGGCCCGGAGCGCCGCCGCCCGCAGGTGCTCGACGCCGCGCTCGCCATCGCCGTGGAGCACGGCATCGCCGCGGTCACCATGGCCGCGATCGCGGAGCGGATGAACGTGACCAGGCCGGTGGTCTACGCCTGCTTCGCCGATCGGGTCGAGCTGATCGAGGCGCTGATCCAGCGCGAGGAAGGCTACCTGGTCAGCGGCGTGCTGGAGGTGGTGACGCCGCGGGACGTGGACGCGGACGAGACCGTGTTCGTCGAGGGATTCCGCGCGCTGCTGACGAAGGCCGCGAGCAGGCCCGACGCCTGGCGGCTGGTCTACGGGAACCCCGACCCCGCCGTGGCGAAGTCGTTCGGGCGCGGCCGCGCGCTCGTGGTCGAGCGCTGTGCCAAGCTCCTACGCCCGACGTTGCGCGCCTGGGGCACCGCCGACGCCGAGCGCAAGCTGCCGGTGCTGGTGGAGCAGTGGGTGTCCGCGGGCGAGGGCGCCGTGCGCGCGCTGCTCGCGGACCAGGACGGCTGGACACCGGCGGATCTCGGCGCGTTCGTCGGGGCCGCGGTCTACCGCGCCCTGCGAAACGCCTGATAGACGATCCGGCCGCACTACGATGGTGATCAACTATCCGACCACGGGCTGGCGGAGGAACGGTCATGGCGTTCTATCGGCAAGTGGGTGCGGTACCGCCGAAGCGGCACACCCAGCATCGTGACGAGCAAGGCCGGCTCTACTACGAGGAGCTGATGGGCGAGGAGGGCTTCTCCGGCGACTCCTCGCTGCTCTATCACCGCGGCCTGCCGCCCGCGCTGGTCGATTCGACGGTCTGGGAGTTGCCCGACCAGCGGACCACGCCGAATCATCCACTGCGCCACCGCCATCTGCGGCTGCACGCCCTGTTCCCCGGCGACACCCCGGCCGAGACCGATCCGGTCACCGGGCGGCGCCTGCTGCTCGGCAACGCGGATGTGCGCATCTCCTACGTCGTCGCCAAGGGCGGCTCGCCGTTGTACCGCAACGCGATCGGCGACGAACTGGTGTACGTGGAGTCCGGCGCGGCGGTGGTGGAGACCGTGTTCGGCGCGCTGCCCGCGCGTCAGGGTGATCAGGTCCTCATTCCGCGTGCGACCACGCACCGCTGGCGGCCCACCGGACCGGATGCCCTGCGCGCGTATGTGATCGAGGCGACCGGGCACATCACGCCGCCGAAGCGCTACCTGTCGAAGTTCGGCCAGCTGCTCGAGCACGCCCCGTATTGCGAGCGCGACCTGCACGGACCGACCGAGCCGCTCACCGCGACCGGCGCCGACGTGGAGGTGCTGGTCAAGCACCGGCCCGGCGGACAGGTCGTCGGCACCCGGATGGTCTATGCCGGCCATCCGTTCGACGTGGTCGGCTGGGACGGCTGCCTGTACCCGTTGACCTTCAATATCGCCGACTTCGAGCCGATCACCGGCCGCATCCATCAGCCGCCGCCCGTCCATCAGGCATTCGAGGGCGGCAACTTCGTCGTCTGCAATTTCGTGCCGCGCAAGGTGGACTATCACCCGCTGTCGATCCCCGTGCCGTACTACCACTCCAACGTCGACTCCGACGAAGTGATGTTCTATTGCGGCGGGAACTACGAGGCGCGCAAGGGCTCCGGGATCGCCCAGGGTTCGGTGTCGGTGCATCCCGGCGGCTACGCGCACGGCCCGCAACCCGGCGCCTACGAGAACAGCATCGGCATCGAGTACTTCGATGAGCTGGCCGTCATGGTGGACACCTTCCGCCCGCTGGAACTCGGCGAGGGTGCGCTGGCCTGCGAAGACACCACCTACGCGTGGACCTGGTCCGGGCGGGGCCCCGAGTGAGGACGAGAGTCGAGGTATCCCCGGAGTCCCTGTTCGGTCCGGACAACCTGCCGTACGGCGTGTTCGCGCCGACCGGCGGCAGTCCCCGGGTCGGCGTGCGGCTCGGCGAACACGTCATCGATGTGGCTGCGCTCCTGGATGATCCGCTGTTCGCCCAACCGAGCCTGAACGCCTTCCTCGCGCAGGGTCCCGCACGCTGGCGCGCGGTGCGCGACCGAATCCGAGAGGCGGTCGAGGGGGAGGTGGACAGCGCCGCGGTACACCCCCTGTCCGACGTGGCACTGCGGCTGCCGGTGCGGATCGGCGACTACGTGGACTTCTACGCGAGCATCGATCACGCGACGAATCTCGGCCGCCTGTTCCGGCCGGATGGTGACCCGCTGCTGCCGAACTGGCGGCACCTGCCGGTGGGCTATCACGGGCGGGCGGGGACCGTGGTGGTGTCCGGCACCGACGTGGCGCGGCCGTGCGGGCAGCGCCGATCGGAATCCGGCGCGCCGGATTTCGGCCCGTCGCGGCGGCTGGACATCGAGGCGGAGCTCGGCTTCGTGATCGGCGTCGGCTCGCGGCTCGGCGCGCCGGTCGGCATCGACGAGTTCGCCGACCGGGTGTTCGGCGTCGCGCTGGTCAACGATTGGTCCGCCCGCGACATCCAGGCGTGGGAGTACCAGCCGCTCGGCCCGTTCCTCGGCAAGTCGTTCGCGACCTCCATGTCGCCGTGGATCACCCCGCTGGCCGCGCTCGAGTCCGCGCGGGTACCGCTGCCCGAGCAGTCGCCCGCGCCGCTGCCCTACCTGCGCGGGACGGAGCATTGGGGCCTGGACATCGAACTGACCGTGGCGTGGAACGGACAGCCGGTCGCGTACCCGCCCTACCGCCGGATGTACTGGTCACCGGCGCAGATGCTCGCCCATCTCACCTCGAACGGCGCCGCCACGCGACCCGGGGATCTGTACGCCTCAGGCACCGTCTCCGGCCCCGAACCGGACCAGCGCGGCTCCTTCATAGAGTTGTCCTGGGGCGGCAGCGAGCCCGTCCTGGTGAACGACCGGAAACGTACCTTCCTGGAGGACGGCGACGAAGTGACGATCACGGCCTCGGCTCCCGGGCCGGGTCCGGCCCGGATCGGATTGGGCGAGGTCACCGGGCGCATCGTTCCGGCACACTCGCCCGGTCGCGGCGCCCAGGAGCAACGACGATAGCCGCGCCGCAGCAGCAACCGGCTGGCGCTTGAGCGCGCCGGCATCCGGGTACGCCGCCGCTACGGCCCCATCCGCCTGACAAGGAGCGAGGTCATGACCGATCGCCCGCACGCAGCGCACCGCCGCCCCGATGGCGTCGACGATGTCACCGTGGCCGCCACCGGCAAACTCTCCGAAGCCCTGGAGACCATCGAACGCGCACGCGGCCATCTGTACGCCTTCCACCAGCTGACCGGCGGGGCCGATCTGGCGCTCGACGAGGCCGTGGAGCTGTTCCGCGAGGCCGGGCACGCGCACATCGCCGAGCGGATCTCCACCGAGTTGATCGGCCGCAACGTCCTGGCCGGGCGTTGGACATTCCAGGTCGTCGAGGAATACGACGACGGCTACTACGGCCTGTTCCGCGACGTCGAGCGGGCCGCCCGGGAGGAACTGCTCGGCGGACGCCGCCACCTCTACGAAGCCGAGATGAAAGAAGCCCGCCGTACTCATGGCGCACCGGGCCATTCGGCCACGCCGGAGACAGCGGAAGACTCCTGACCGGACAAGCGCCGATGCCGCTGCCTGGCCATTCGCTCCCGCTGCGCGAATCACCGGGCGCGGGTCCGGGACGGCCGGGTATGGTCGGGCGGGAAAATTCCACAACCAACGGGGGCTCGCACCAGCGGGCTGAGAGGACGGCTAGCCGCAAGGCGTCAGGGCCGTCGACCGTATGAACCTGACCGGGTAATGCCGGCGTAGGGAGGAAAGAATGGCACCCGACGGCGTCTCCGCACCTGTCGACAGCGTCACCACCGGCCCCATCGAGGGCAGCGTCAAGCACTATCTCGAGGTCGAGGACCTGCGCATTCCGGTGCGCCGGATCAATCTGACCAACGGGGAGCATTTCGACGTCTACGACACGTCCGGCCCGTACACCGACGAGACGGCGACGATCGATCTCGAAGGCGGTCTACCGAAGCTGCGCGACACCTGGACCAGACCGGAGGGGAAGGGCCCGCGCACCCAGCTCGCCTGGGCCCGTGAAGGCATCGTCACGCCCGAGATGCGGTTCATCGCCGCGCGCGAAGGCGTCTCGCCGGAATCGGTGCGCGAGGAGGTGGCCGCGGGGCGCGCGGTCATCCCGGCCAACCACAAGCATCCGGAGCTCGAGCCGACCATCATCGGCAAGAAATTCCTGGTCAAGATCAACGCGAACATCGGGAACTCGGCCGTCTCCTCCTCGATCGCCGAAGAGGTGGAGAAGATGGTGTGGGCCACCCGCTGGGGCGCGGACACCATCATGGACCTGTCCACCGGCAAGAACATCCACGAGACCCGCGAGTGGATTCTGCGCAACTCCCCCGTCCCCGTCGGCACCGTGCCGATCTACCAGGCGCTGGAGAAGGTGAACGGCGACCCCACCGCGCTCACCTGGGAGATCTACCGCGACACCGTGATCGAGCAGTGCGAGCAGGGCGTGGACTACATGACCGTGCACGCGGGCGTGCTGCTGCGCTATGTCCCGCTGACCGCCAAGCGGGTGACCGGCATCGTCTCGCGCGGCGGGTCGATCATGGCCGCTTGGTGCCTGGCGCACCACCGGGAATCGTTCCTCTACACGCACTTCGAGGAACTCTGCGAGATCCTGGCGCGCTACGACGTCACCTTCTCCCTGGGCGACGGCCTGCGTCCCGGCTCCATCGCCGACGCCAACGACGAGGCGCAGTTCGCCGAGCTGCGCACCCTCGGCGAGCTGACCAAGATCGCGAAATCGCATGGCGTGCAGGTCATGATCGAAGGTCCCGGCCACGTGCCGATGCACAAGATCGTGGAGAACGTGCGGCTCGAGGAGGAGCTGTGCGAGGAGGCGCCGTTCTACACTCTCGGCCCGCTCGCCACCGACATCGCGCCCGCCTACGACCACATCACCTCCGCGATCGGCGCCGCCATCATCGCGCAGGCGGGCACCGCCATGCTGTGTTACGTCACGCCGAAGGAACACCTCGGCCTGCCCAACCGCGACGACGTGAAAGTCGGCGTGATCACCTACAAGATCGCCGCGCACGCCGCCGACCTCGCCAAGGGCCATCCGCACGCGCAACAGCGGGACGACGCGCTGTCGAAAGCCCGTTTCGAGTTCCGCTGGCGTGACCAGTTCGCATTGTCGCTGGACCCGGACACCGCGCGCGAATACCACGACGAGACGCTGCCCGCCGAGCCCGCCAAGACCGCGCACTTCTGCTCCATGTGCGGACCCAAGTTCTGCTCGATGCGGATCTCGGCGGACGTGCGCGAGTACGCGGAGCGTCAGGGTCTGAACGAAGTCGAGGCGCTGGAGGCGGGCATGGCGGAGAAGTCCGCCGAGTTCGCCAGTCGCGGCAACGCCGTCTATCTGCCCGTCGTCTCGTAACGACCACCCGCCGCCCGCCACCGGGGCGGGCGGCGGGACGCCGGATCAACATTGGTCAGCGTTCGAGGTAGAGCCGTTCGCAGGGCAAGCGTGGGAGCCCGGTCGTGTCGCCGGGCAGCAGAGTCGCCGCGCCGGGGCGGTGGTGGGCGTTCCATTCCCGCACGAACACCAGGGCGGCGGTCAGGCAGGCGGCGAAGTCCATCCGCTGATCGTGCAGGTACACCGACAGGTGGACGTCGGGTTCCTCCGGGTGTGGAGACCCTCCCGGGCCGGTCACGGCACCACCCGCCACACCGCGTGCCGGCTCATCGACCCGCCCGAACCGCTCGCGCGAGCAGGCACGCGCGCACCGCATCGACCACCACCCGGCCCGAAGGCCGGTAGGTGTCCCGCGGCGCTTCCATCCATGCCCGGTATCCGTTGGTGCTGTCGGCCGGGGACGGAAGCGCGATCAACGCGCCGTCGCGGATCACCTTCACTCGGTCGCGGAACAACCCCGCGAACGTGTGCGGGTCGTCGGGCAGATCAGGGCGGACAAGGAACGTCCAGGTCCGCGAGGACGGGTGCGAGATGATCGGGCCGAGACTGTTGCCACCGCTGCGCAACCGCTCCGCCACCGCGTGGCCCAGCGGTTCGGGCACCGACACACCCCACACCATCGACCCCGCCCGCACCACGATGCGGTCGAGGGCTTCCGGTTCCACCTCGGCCGGGAGCTGGCACACCAGTTTGTAGAACGCGCATCGCCCGTGCGGGGTCGCCAGATCGAAACCCTCCGCGCCTGCCGCGCTCACCTCCGCACCCCCGTGTCGAGGTGGTCGCCGAACGATGAGCGCGCGGACGTGGGACACCGCGCCTCGATGGTGGCTTGATCACTCGCCGCCTCCGCACCCGCGACGGATGCGCACCGCAACCCGATCGCCGACGCGCCGGGCGGTTCCGCAGGTGAGCCGTGTAGCGGCATGGACTGGTCTCTCAGATACGCCGCCATCCGTTCCAGCTCGGCCACTCCCGCCGAATACAATCCCCGCTCGCTGCTCGCATCCATACCCCTGCGCCTCCCTGCGATTCGAATGGAAGGCACCCGACGCCGAGGGCATCGACACCAGCCAGCGGCCATAGCTGTGCTGGCGCGGCCGAGATGAGGAATCGACCGGCTCACCCCGGCGTCGGGGCCGGGGACGACGTTATGAGCAGGGGCACAACGGATTTGCCCTCAAAGGACAAACACGAGTTCGATCATTCATTCGGTCCCGGTTCGGGAGCAATGCCCAACCGCCAGGCCAGGCCGCGTAACTCCCGGCCGCCCGCATCTCGACGCGCAGCCCGTAACTGGTTCGCCACAGCCTCACGAACGAAGAAATCACTTCGAACCCTCTGTGGGGCCAGCTTTTCCGCCTTCAACAACAGCGCTAATCCACGGTCGCGATACTTCCGTTCGATCAATAGCGCCCGGCCCGCCTCTGCGTAGTAGTTGGCCTGCCGTACCGAGCTCGGGATCGCATGAACCGGGACATCGACAGCGCTGTCAACCGCCCGTGCCCCGTCGCCGAGCTCCAGCCCGATCGAGGAACGCCAGATATCGACATTGACTCTGCCGAAAAAGAACCCGCCAAAGCCGCCTACCGGCTGGTCCATACGCTTCGCCACTGCTGCGGCTTCGTCCAGATGTGTTTTGGCGGTCTCTCGATCCGCTTGTACGGCAGCAGCAAGCGCCGCATTAAGATGCAGCATCCCGTATACCTGCACAACCTCTGAATCGTCCAGATGCTTCAGCAGTCGATCCGCCATATCCACCGATCGGTCGTACTGCTGGGTGCGGGACACCTCCCCGGCGACGCTGCCGCGCAGCCACACTCCGAACCCTATCCAGGCCGGTGATTCGAGTTCTTCCGCGCACTGGCGCACCGCTTTGGCAGCCAGCAACGGCAGCCCGCGCCCGGCGAGTCGTTTCGTCGCCCACGCCATCGCGTCGTAGCAGGTGATCAGTCCGACCAGGATCTGCTGCCGAAGTTCGGGATGACGGACGTAGGCCGCGTGCAATTCGGCAAGAAGTCTCGGCGTCAGATTGCCCTGCGCCGCGTAGTCTGCTGCCTGTCGGTGCTCGAACACGCGCTGGAGGTCGGCAGCGACTTCCGGCCACGGCCGTACCGGCACCCCGGAGTCCTCGCCGAGTTCACATACCTCTAATGCGTTCTCGAACGCGACCAGAGTCGCGTGAGATTCCGACGAGGGTCCGTCTGTCATCTCCCATGGTCGGCCGTTGAATTCCGAAGGTGCCACGCGCAGTGCCCGCGCCAGCGCCTCGAGGGTGTGACGGTTGGTCAGCGCCTGTTCTCCGCGTTCCAGGCGACCGAGGTATCCAAAGCTGAGACCAGCCAGGCCCGCCACGACCTGGAGGCTTAACCCGCGCCACGCGCGGATCTCCCGCAGCCTGCGCCCGACTTCGTTCGGTGGAATGTCGTTCATGGCGTACTCCTCCGCCGATGGCTACCACTTGCGACGGTACCTGTTGATCCCCATCGTGCAGGCGGAGGAACGCGCCAGAAATCAATTGGCGGGGCCTGACTCCCGCGATGGGGGCGATCTTTGGACCGCTGTAGCGGGTTTTCGGAAGCGCTGGGTTACGCCGAGCGTGATGATCGCAGGACATCGATCCGAGGAGAATCATGCGACGACATGTGGGGCGGGCCTTGCTGGCCGCCGCGGGGCTGCTCAATACCGCGCCTGCGATCGGCGCGGTCGCGCCACAGGGAATGTACGCGGCCTACGGCATAGCTGCGGCAGACCGCGATCTCGAGGTGGTGCTGCGGCATCGGGCCGTGCTGTTCGCGGTCGTCGGTATCGGTTTGCTGCTGGCGATCCTTCGTCCCGCGCTGCGCCCGATCGCGGTGTGCGCCAATGTGATCAGCTTCGGCGGCTTTCTCGTCCTGGTGATCGCCGGAGGGCCGGTCGGCCCTGGATTGATGCGCGTCGCTGCATTCGACGTCGTGGGACTGGTTGCACTCGGCGTCGGAGTCGCGTGCCTGCGGGATGAGCGCCCTGTCGAGCGAGGCGCATGCCGACCCGCTGCCGCTTGACATGGGAGATGCGCCACCATCACACCCCGGTGTTCCCCAGGGGACTTGGAAACACGGTCAGCGCACCGTCTGCTCGATCAGGCGGCGGGCCGCGCGATCGGTCCGCTCGACGTCGCCGGTGATCAACCGGTCTTGCAGGATGCCGCGCAGGCCCGAGATGAGAAGAGTGGCAACGACTTCCGGGTCATCGATGGTTCGGAGGTTGCGCAGCCCGTCGGCCAGCGCCGACACGAAGACGGCGATGGCCGAGGTGGCGTAGTCACTGTATGGACTCCGTGGCGCGCAGGCCGCGCCGAGGACTTGGAGCATCACCCGGACGCTCGTGCGGCCGTCGCCCGAGGCGTTGGCGGTCCAGAAGCTCCACAGCCGGTCGCGCAGTTCGGACGCGTCATCGATGTCGGCGAATACGGCCGCGATATCGGGGCGCTGCGTCGCCAGCGCTTGGACGAGCAGTTCCTCTTTGGTCGAGAAGTAGTAGATCAGCATGCGCGAGCTGGTGCCGAGCTCGGCGGCCAGCGGGCGCAGCGACAGGTCCGCGAGGCCGTGCTCGGCGATGTAGCGCACGACGGCGGCGAGCAGTTCGGCGCGTTTGGCGTGGTCGAGGGGGCGGGCCATGAGTTTACTGTAGCGATTGGTACAGGTATTCATGACATCGTGACTGTAACAATCGCTCCAGAAACTCGGGATTCGGTCGTGGTCACCGGATACGCGGCGACCACGTCGCTGGCCGACGACATGGACACCACCTGGTCCCGATTGCTGGCGGGGCACAGCGGCATCGGCGCGCTCTCCGACGATTTCGTGGCCGAGTACGACCTGCCGGTCCGCATCGGCGGCAAGCTGAAGTCACAGCCGAGCGCCGAGCTGACCCGGGTCGAACAGCGCAGGCACTCCTACGTCGAGCAGATGGCGCTGGTGCTCGGCCGCCGGGTCTGGCGTTCGGCGGGCGCGCCCGAGGTGGACGGCGACCGGCTGGCGGTGGCCATCGGCACCGGGCTGGGCGGCGGTGACGCGCTGATCGAGGCGGTCGACGCGATGCGCGCCGGCGGCTACCGCAAGGTGTCGCCGATGTCGGTGCCGATGGTGATGCCGAACGGTCCCGCCGCCACCGTGGGACTCGAAATCGGGGCTAGAGCAGGCGTTTTCGCGCCGGTATCGGCGTGCTCCTCGGGTTCGGAGGCGATCGCGCACGCCTGGCGGCTGATCACCACCGGCGAAGCGGACGTGGTGGTGGCCGGTGGCGTCGAGGGACACATCGACGCCGTGCCCATCGCGAGCTTCGCCATGATGCGCGCCATGAGCACCCGCAACGACGACCCGGAACGCGCGTCGCGCCCGTTCGACCGGGACCGCGACGGGTTCGTCTTCGGCGAGGCGGGCGCGCTGCTGGTGCTGGAATCCGAGCGGCACGCACGCGGGCGGGGCGCCACCGTGCACGGGCGGGTGCTCGGCGCGGGGATCACCTCCGACGCGTACCACATCGTCGCCTCCGAACCGGAAGGGATCGGGGCGGCCCGCGCGATGCGCAAGGCCATCGAGACCGCGGGTCTGCGGGCTTCCGATATCCAGCATGTGAACGCGCACGCCACGTCGACGTCCATCGGCGACGCCTCGGAGGCCAACGCGATCGCCTCCGTCGTGCCCGACGCATCGGTCTACGCGCCGAAATCCGCGCTGGGGCATTCGATCGGGGCGGTCGGCGCGCTGGAATCGCTGGTCACCATGCTCACCCTGCGCGATCAGGTTGTCCCGCCCACCCTGAATCTGGACAACCCTGATCCCTCGATCGACCTGGACATCGTCGCCGGCGCGCCGCGTACTCAGCGCATCGACTTCGCGCTGAACAATTCGTTCGGCTTCGGCGGGCACAACGTCGCGCTGGCGTTCGGCCGGGTCTGACGGCGGAGGACCGCACCGGCCGAGCTAACGTCGTGGGACATCCGACCACTCGGCCTGAGGGACATCGACGTGAGCGAGCGAGACAACCGAGGACACCGCGTGCGGTCGCGCACGAGGGTGGGCAGGGAACAGTCGTGAGTGACGCCTTCTATCTCCCCGACCCCGCCCAGCCGGATCGCTTTCTTTCCACCGAGCTGACCCGCGGCCCATGGTCGCCGGACGCCCAGCACGCGGGTCCGCCCTCGGCGCTGCTCGGGCACGTGATCGAGCGGTGCGAGCCGCGTCCTGGGTTCCAGGTCGGCCGGGTGGCGGTCGAGATTCTCGGTCCGGTGCCGCTGGCGCCGCTGACGGCGGCGGCGCGCGTCGTCCGTCCCGGACGCAGCGTCGAGCTCATCGAGGCGACGCTGTCCACCGAGCGCGGGCCGGTGATGCGGGCGAACGCCTGGCGGTTCAAGCTGTCCGAGCCGGAATTGCCGCTGCCGGAACGCTTCTTGCCGACCGGCACCCGCCCCGGTCCGGAGCAGGTGGAGGCCCCCGAGCCGTTCCCGTCCACCCAGCCGATCGGCTTCCACACCGCCATCGATTACCGCTTCGTCAGCGGGTCCTTCGCCGAACCCGGCCCGGCGATCTGCTGGATCCGGATCAAGCACCCGATCGTCGCGGGCACCGAACCGAGCCCGCTGGAGCGCACCCTCGCGGCCGCGGATTCCGGCAACGGCGTCAGCGCGATCCTGGACTGGTCGAAGTACCTGTTCATCAACACCGACCTGACGGTCACCCTGCACCGCCAGCCCGCGGGCGAATGGGTCTGCCTCGACGCCGTCACCTACCCCCAACCCCATGGCATAGGTATGGCCGAATCGGCGCTCTACGACGAAAAGGGCCCCCTGGGCCGCAGCACGCAAACCCTCTTCCTCGGCACCCGATAACCGAGGCAGACCCACTCGGCGTTCGTCGCCGACGCGCTCACGGACGGGTGGAGATCGACTGACCGCTCCAGTCGTCCACAGATCGGCCCGCTGAGTGCATGGCAGTGTGGGCACCATGTCACGTCGACTGCGAAACATCCGCAAGCGCTTTGCGATTCGGCCGTGTGGGGCGGCAACCGTTGCTCTGCTCGCCCTCGCCCTCGTAACGTCCGGCTGCAACGAACCGGGTGCGGTGGACATGAAAGTCGGCGAGTGCGGCTTTTTCACGCCGGGCCAAGCGAACCGTGCGTGGGAGGTACAGCGGCGCAGTTGCACCGACCCCGAGGCTGCGCTGGTCGTCGTGCGAGGTGCCTCGACGGTTGATTGTGCTGACCTTTCGTTCAGCTGGTCCGGCCGGGGGAGCCAGAAGCTCAACGTCTGCACCCACTTGAATGCCCAGGTCGGGGACTGCTTCAACAACCCGAAGAACCAGTATTCGCACCTCGTCCGTTTGCGGAAAGTGCCGTGCTCGACGCCCGAGGCGTACCAGGTGAATACCCGCGTCGAGGGCGACGATTACGGCGTCTGCAAAGCTACGAACAGCAAATACGGCCAGACCGCCGACATCGTGCACAAGCAGCCGCCGGTGTCGTTCTGCCTGCATCGCGTCGGATCCTGACGACGCTGCCTGCGCAGCGGCTCATGTCCGGTGGCGCGCACCTCGCTCAAGGACGGGTCGAGATCTGCTGGACGCCCCAGCCGTTGCCGTCGGGGTCGGTGAAGAAGAAGAAACCGACGTTGTCCAGGGGGTCGGGCATGGGGGTCGGGTTTTCGCCGAGGACCTGGATTTCGGTGACTTCGACGCCGCGGGAGGTCAGTTCCTCATGGGCCTTGCGCAGATCGTTGACCACGAGTTGCAGGCCCTGCTGGGAGCCGGGGGTCATGTCGGGTATCGCGCCCTCGCCGATCACGATCGAGCAGCCGGAGCCCGGCGGAGTGAGTTGCACGATGCGGACGTTGTCGTCGATCTTGGTGTCGTGGTCTACGGCGAAGCCCAGCTTCTCGGCGTAGAACCGCTTCGCGCGGTCGATATCCGACACGGGCACGATCACGACCTCGAGCGTCCAGTTCACGGTGCTTCCTTTCGACAGTCTGCGGTGTTCGTACCAGTGCGGACCGGTTACGGCCGGGAAATTCATCGGCGCCCTAGCGCCGCACCCAGCGCCAGGCGAACTCGTCCGGCGCGGGCGGAGGTCCCGGGAGTTCACCGTCCGCGCTCATTCCGGCCAGCAGCATGGCGAGTACCCGGCGGCGCAGCTGGGCGGTGCGCTCCGGGCTGGGCAGCGTGATGGCCGCGCAGGATTCCAAGATCAGGCCGAGGTCCTGCGGTGTGACGTCCGGGCGCAGCTTGCCGGAGGCGTGCGCGCGGCGCACGATCTCCGCGGTCGCTTCGCCGGAGCGGGTGACGTCGGGCAGCATCGATTCGTCAGGGGTGAAGGTGCCGGCGAGATGCACGGTGAGCGAGTGCACGTCGGCGTCGACCACACGCTCCAGGAAGCCGACCAGGGCGCGCCAGCCGTCCGGGTCCTCCAGCGCCGCTTCGGCTTCCGCGTTGTACCGGCGCAGACCGTCGTGACAGAGCGTGCGTAGCAGCACTTCCTTGCTGGGATAGCGCCGGTAGAGCGCGCTGATCCCGACGCCGGCGCGTTCGGCGACGGCGGAGATCGGGGCCGTGGCGTCGGCGAGGAACACCGCGCGGGCCGCCTCCAGGATCAAGCCGTCGTTGCGGGCGGCCTGCGCCTTGCGGCCGGGCAGGCCCTTCTGAACTGGGGCATCGGATGTCTTCGGCATGCTCCGAGGATAGCACTTGAACGGAATGATCCGTTCTGTTACTGTTCAAACAGAACAGAGCATTCCGTTTCAAAGGAGCGAGCACATGACCGCCATCACCCCCTTCCGCATCGACATCGACCAGGCCGACCTGGACGACCTGCGTGATCGCCTGGCCCGCACCCGCTGGGCGGAGCAGATCCCCGGCTCGGGCGACACCTACGGGGTGAGCGTCGATCGGGTGCGCCACCTGGTCGGCTACTGGCGCGACGGGTTCGACTGGCGCGCGGTCGAGCGGGCACTGAACGCGTACCCGCAGTTCACCACCGAGATCGACGGCCAGAACATCCACTTCCTGCACGTGAAATCCGCTCGGGACAACGCGTTCCCGCTGATCCTCACGCACGGCTGGCCGGGCACTTTCGTCGAATTCGTCGGCGTCATCGAGCCGCTCACCGCGGCCGGGTTCGATCTGGTGATCCCCTCCGTGCCCGGGTACGGGTTCTCCGGCCCCACCACCGAGGCGGGCTGGAACGACGCGCGGATCGCCCGCGCCTGGGCGGAGCTGATGCGGCGGCTCGGCTACACCCGCTACGGGGCGGTGGGCAACGACGGAGGGGCGCAGATCTCGCCGGAACTCGGGCGCGTGGCGCCGGAGCAGGTGGTCGGCGTGCACGTGACGCAGGTGTACTCCTTCCCCTCCGGCGATCCGGCGGAGCTGGCCGACCTCGACGAGGACGAGCAGCGGTCGCTGGCCACCCTGGACTGGTTCGTGAAGAACAAGATGGGCTTCAACGTGCTGCAATCGCAGCAGCCGCAGACGCTGGCGCACGCGATCACCGATTCGCCCGCCGGGCTGGTCGGCTGGAACGGCCAGCTGCTGGGTCCGGATCTGGACGACGACTTCGTGCTGACCAACATCGCGATCCACTGGCTCACCGGCACCGCGGGTTCGGCGATCCGGCACTACTTCGAGAAGGACAAGGCCGAGCACCCTGCCACGCCGTCCACGGTTCCGCTCGCGCTGTGCGGCTCCACCGGCGATTTCCACGGCATCCGCCGCTTCGCCGAGCGCGACCACAACATCGTGTCGTGGCGCACGCACGACGTGTTCACCCACTACCTGCACCACGTGGCGCCCGCGCTCATGGCGGAGGAGATCACGAAGTTCTTCGACCCGCTGCGCTGAGACAGTCTCTTATGGCATCGAGACTCACGGCCATGGTTCGTCTCGTTCTCCGCTGATGTACTGAATCCACAAGAACAACAGCTTTCGAACCAGAGGAGAAACCATGAAGATCGCGGTCTTCGGAGCCACCGGTACGGTCGGTCGTCTCGTCGTCGAGCGGGCGCTGCGGGAGGGGCACGAGGTGACGGCCTTCACCCGCAGCGCCGCGGGCGTCGCGCAGCGGCACGAGCGGCTGCGGGTCGTGGAAGGCGATGTGCTGGACACGCATTCCGTGCAGCGCGCGGTGGAGGGGCAGGACGCGGTGCTGATCTCGCTCGGCAACGGCCGTAAGGGCGTGGTCCGCGCGGAAGGCACCAAGGCGATCATCGCCGCGATGAACCGCACGGGTGTCGAGCGGCTGATCTGCCAGACGACGCTCGGCGTGGGCGACAGCCGGGGCAACCTGAACTTCCTGTGGAAGTACGTGATGTTCGGGCTGCTGCTGCGGCCGGCCTACGCCGACCACGTCCAGCAGGAGAAGTACGTCGAGGCCAGCGATCTGGACTGGACGATCGTGCGGCCGAGCGCCTTCACCGACGGACCGGCCACCGGCAGCTACCGGCGCGGATTCCCGGCGGGCGAGCGCGGTCTCACCTTGAAGATCGCCCGTGCCGACATCGCCGACTTCATGGTCGAGCAACTGACCGACACCACTTACCTCCGCCAGGCGCCTGGCATCTCGAACTGAGCGCACCGTGCGGCGGCCGGGAAGTGGTCTCAGGCGTGCTCGTGCAGGTCGCCCCAGGCCGGGAAGGGATCGGGATACTCCGCCCACGCGCCCGGCCCCTCGGCGAACTCCGCGTCGGTGAGCAGCGCGCCGTCCAGCAACGCGCGCACGTTGTCGCAATCCAGTTTTATTCCGATGAACACGATCTCCTGCCCCGGCGGCACCTCCAGTGACGACCACCAGGCGGCGGGTTCGAAGACCAGGTTCGGCCCCGCTTGCGACCACACCGCGGCCAGCGTCGAGCGGCTCGCGATCCAGCAGAAACCTTTGCTGCGCAGCAGCCCGCGCAACTGTTCCAGCGCGGCGGACAGACGCAGCGGATGGAACGGCCGATCCGCGGTGTAGGTGAGACTGCGAATGCCGTACTCCTCGGTCTCCGGCGTATGTCCGCCCGCGAGTTCCTCCGCCCAGCCCTCGGCCTCGGCGGCGACCAGCGGGTTGTAGCGGCCGGTGTCGAGCACCTCGCACAGGTCGACCACACCGTTGCTGGTGCGCAGCACGTGAGCGCGTGGATTGAGCCTGCGCACCGTCGCCTCCACCGCCCCCGCCGCGGCCGCGCCGACCAAGTCGGTCTTGTTGACCAGCAGGACGTCGGCGAACTCGACCTGATCCACCAGCAAGTCGGCGATGGTGCGCGCGTCGCCCTCACCCGCTTGCAGATTCCGCTCGGCCAGCGCCTGCCCGCGCGCCACCTCGGCGAGGAAGGTAGAGGCGTCGACCACGGTCACCATGGTGTCCAGCCGCGCGACATCGCCGAGCCGGAAGCCGTCCTCGAACTCCCAGTCGAACGTCGCGGCCACCGGCATCGGCTCGGAGATGCCGGTCGATTCGATCACCAGCTGATCGAACCGCCCCTCGCGCGCCAGCCGCGCCACGGCTTCGATCAGGTCCTCGCGCAGCGTGCAGCAGATGCAGCCGTTGGTCAGCTCGACCAGCTTCTCCTCGGTGCGATCCAGGTGGCCCTGTCCCGCGACCAGCGCGGCGTCGATGTTGACCTCGCTCATGTCGTTGACGATGACCGCCACCCGGCGGCCCTCCCGGTTGGCGAGGATGTGGTTGAGCAGCGTCGTCTTGCCCGCACCGAGGAAGCCGGACAGCACGGTGACGGGAAGCAGATCGGAGTCCATGCATTAATGATAACGATTTTCATTTGCTGATCGCGGGCGGGTCCGGTTGCCCGAATCGCGCGAACCGGATCGCCGTAGGGTTTGTGTCGTGAAATTGCTGCCATTGCCCGCCGAGGGGCAGACCCCCGTCCGGGCGCTCACCATTGCCGGTACCGATTCCGGCGGAGGCGCCGGAATCCAAGCCGATACCCGCACCATGGCCCTGTGCGGCGTGCACGCGCTGGTGGCCGTCGCGGCGGTGACCGTGCAGAACACGGTGGGCGTCAGCGGATTTCACGAGATTCCACCGCAGGTCGTGGCCGCTCAGGTGCGCTCGGTCGCCGGGGACATCGGGGTCGGCGCCGCGAAGACCGGCATGCTGGCCTCCACCGCGATCATCGAGGCGGTGGCGGCGGTGTGCCGGGAGGTCGGCATCGGCCGTGACGGCGAAGTCCCGCTGGTCGTCGATCCGGTCGCGGCCTCTATGCACGGCGATCCGCTGCTGCACGCCGAGGCGCTCGACGCGCTGCGCTCCACCCTGATCCCGCTCGCGACGGTGGTGACGCCGAACCTGGACGAGGTCCGGTTGCTCACCGGGATCGACGTCGAGGACGACGATTCGGCGCGCCGCGCCGCCGAGGCGCTGCACAAGCTGGGGCCGCGGTGGGCGATCGTAAAGGGCGGGCACCTGCGTTCCTCCGAGTACAGCACCGATCTGCTTTTCGACGGCGAGCAGTTCCTCGAGTTCACCGCACCGCGCATCGCCACCGGCAACGATCACGGTGGCGGCGACACCCTGGCCGCCGCCATCGCCTGCGCATTGGCGCACGGCTATTCGGTGCCCGAAGCGGTCGAGTTCGCCAAGGAGTGGACCTATCGCTGCCTGGCCGCGTCCTACGATCTCGGCGCGGGCCACGGGCCGGTGTCCCCGCTGTGGCGCTTGCATCGCAGCTGAGCGGCGACCGCCCGGCACACGCCATTTCTTGTCGGTGGTGGCTGCGATACTGAGAACGTCGCCGACACGGATGGCTTCAACGGCGAGGCGATCGGAACAACGAAGTTCGGCGTGAACGCGGCGGAGACCTCGGCGCCCGGCCCGGGGGGCGCTCCGGTCACATAGCGGAAAAAGCGAGGTGCAGCGGTTGATCCGCCGCCATCGCGATGCCGTGCAGTCGAGCGCTCGCGGCCACCAGCGCGAAGATGACCTCGCTCAGATAGTCGGCGAACTGCTCGACCGGCATGGCCGGTGGCTCGGGCTGTTTCACCCCCAGCCACCAATCGGTGGCCGAGGCCACCGCGCCGAAGATCGAATAGATCACCAGCTCCACGCTCGCGACCTGCACCGACTCGTCGTTCACCGCACCGGCGAACAGCTCGGCGGCGCGTTCGGCGGACTGCCTGGCCGACTGCAGGGCGCGGTCGGCGTCGCCGGACCGCTGCGTGAAGTGGCTGTGCAGCATGAACCGGAAGACGTTCGGCTGCCGCGACACCACCAGCGCGTATTCGGTCGCGGCGCGGCGCACCAGGTCACCGGCCGAGTCGCCGGTCAGGTCGAAGCTGGTCATGACCTGCTCCCAGAGCATGTCGCGCACCCGGTCGACGATCGCGTTGTAGAGGTCGCTCTTGTCCTCGAAATGGCGATACAGCTTCGGCTTGGCCGCGCCCGCTTCCTTGGCGATGTCGCCCATGCTGACGGCGGGACCGAATTTGTCGAGCGCGCGGAACGCCGCGTCCACGAACTCCTCGCGCACCTTCCGGCGATGCTCACGCCAGCGCTCGGTGCGCGCGTCCACACGTTTCGGCGGCTGGTCGTCTTCCGTCCGGCCGCGCAGCATCACGAATCCGGATGCTACCTGCTAGCCCGGGTACCGAGACCCGGCCGTGCGCCGGGTCTCGTCCCCCGGTCAGTGTTTGCCGGAACCGGCGCCGCCGTCGCCCGCGGCCTTGGCCTTCTTCTCCGCTCGCTTTTCCTTGAGGGTCTTCCCGGATTTCTTGGACATCGAACTGCGCGGAGATTTGTCGGACAAACGTGGTCCTTTGCTCGGAGAACCTGAATGGTCCCGCTGGCATCGACCGTACGCTACGGCGGCTGCCGGGGACGCGAAACTCCTCGGGCGGCACCCCCAGGAACCTCACAGCTGAGCCCCAGCACCGTGGCAGCGTGGCCCTCGACTCTGGTTCGCATGACCGAGACTTCGACCGTCGCGGCGACGGAACGGACCGAGACCACGGGCGCGCCCGTGCTGGACGTGGTGATACCCGTCTACAACGAAGAGACCGACCTCGGCGTGTGCGTCCGCAGACTGCACGCCTACCTGCGCGACGGATTCCCCTTCCCGGCGCGCATCACGGTCGCCGACAACGCGAGCACCGACGACACGCTGCAGGTCGCACAGCTGCTCGCCGAAGAACTGGACGACGTGCGCGTGGTGCACCTGTCCGCGAAGGGGCGCGGGCGGGCGCTGCGGGCGGTGTGGGAACGCTCCGACGCGCAGGTGGTCGCCTACATGGACGTCGACCTGTCCACCGACCTGAACGCACTGCTGCCCCTGGTCGCACCGCTGATCACCGGGCATTCCGACCTGGCCATCGGCACCCGGCTCGACGCCGCGTCCCGCGTGGTGCGCGGGCCCAAGCGCGAGATCATCTCGCGCTGCTACAACTTGCTGCTGAGGGCATCGCTGCGCGCGCACTTCTCCGACGCCCAATGCGGCTTCAAGGCGATGCGCGCCGACGTGGCGCGCCGTCTGCTGCCGCTGGTGCACGACGGGGAGTGGTTCTTCGACACCGAATTGCTGGTGCTCGCCGAGCGGGCCGGTCTGCGCATCCACGAGGTTCCGGTGGACTGGATCGATGACCCGGACAGCCGCGTCGACATCATCGACACCGCGCGCAAGGACCTGCTCGGCATCTGGCGGCTCGGGCGGGCGCTGGCCACCGGGGCGCTGCCGCTCGACGAGTTGCGGCGCTCGGTGGGCCGGGAACCGTTGGTGCCCGGGGTGCCGCTGGGCATGGTGGGACAACTGGTGCGGTTCGCGATCGTCGGCGTGCTGAGCACGCTGGCCTATCTGCTGCTCTACGTGGTGTTGCAGCCGCTGATCGGAGCGCAGGTGGCGAACTTCGCGGCGCTGCTGATCACGGCGGTGGGCAATACCGCGGCCAACCGGGCTTTCACCTTCGGCGTGCGCGGCTCGAACGGCGCGGTGTCGCACCAGTTCCAAGGACTGGTGATCTTCGGGATCGGGTTGGCGCTCACCAGCGGGTCGCTGTTCGCGCTGCATCGGTGGGCGCCGGACGCCTCGGTGCATCTGGAGCTGTTCGTCCTGGTGGTGGCCAATCTGGTGGCTACGCTGTTGCGGTTCGTCGGGCTGCGCTGGGTGTTCCGCGACAGCGGCGGTGATCGCGCGCCGAGCGCACCGGCTCCCGCCGCCGTCGGACGCTCCGCCGAGGGAGACCGTTGATGACGGCGACTACGACCGCACCGCCGGTCGCGGCCGAACCGCCGCCGAAAGGCCGCCGGAACTGGGAGTATCCGGCGCTGGCTGCGCTACTGTTCGGCACGGCCGTGGCATATCTGTGCAACCTGAGTGCCAACGGATGGGCGAATTCGTTCTACTCGGCCGCCGTACAGGCGGGTTCGGTCTCGTGGAAGGCGTTCTTCTTCGGGTCCTCCGACGCGGCGAACTCGATCACCGTGGACAAGCCGCCCGCCTCGCTGTGGCTGATGGAGCTGTCGGTGCGGGCTTTCGGGCTCAACAGTTGGAGCATCCTGGTGCCGGAGGTGCTGCTCGGCGTGGCGAGTGTGGCAGTCCTGTGGGCGACGGTGCGCAGGCCGTTCGGGCCCGCGGCCGGATTGCTCGCCGGGCTGGCGCTGGCGGTGACGCCCGTCGCGGCGCTGATGTTCCGGTTCAACAATCCCGAAGCGCTGCTGGTGTTCTTGATGATCGCCGCCGCATGGGCGATGACCCGCGCGGTGGAGGACGGCCGCTGGCGGTGGCTGATCCTCACCGGCGCGCTGATCGGATTCGGTTTCCTCACCAAGCAATTGCAGGTGCTGCTGGTGGTTCCGGCGCTCGCGCTGACCTACTTGCTCGCTGGTCCGCCGAAACTCGGCAAGCGCATTCTGCAACTCTTCGCGGCCGCGGCCGCGATGGTGGCGGCCGCGGGCTGGTGGCTGCTGGCGGTGGAGCTGTGGCCGGCCTCGTCGCGGCCGTGGATCGGCGGCTCGCACGACAACTCGATCCTGGAACTCACCCTCGGTTACAACGGGCTCGGCCGGCTCAACGGCAACGAGCGCGGCAGCGTCGGGCCGGGCGGCGACCTTCCGCCGGGCGGCAACGGCATGTGGGGATCCACCGGCATCACCCGGATGTTCGAACCGGCGCAGGGCGGTCAGATCGCGTGGTTGATCCCCGCGGCGCTGGTCGCGCTCGTGGCCGGAATCCTGCTGCGCGGCAAAGCGGCTCGCACCGATCGACAGCGTGCTTCCCTCGTCCTCTGGGGCGGCTGGCTGCTGGTGACCGGGCTGGTGTTCAGCTACATGGCCGGCATCTTCCACCAGTACTACACCGTGGCCCTGGCTCCGGCCGTTGCCGCGCTCGTCGGCGCGGGCACGGTGCAGGCGTGGCGGCAGCGGCAGCGGCTGTGGGTGCGGCTGGCCTCGGCGCTGGCAGTGGGCCTGACCACGGCGACCGCGTGGATGCTGTTGTCCCGCAGCCCGGAATGGCAGTCGTGGCTGCGCTGGACGGTGCTGGTCGTCGGCGTGCTCGCGACGCTCGCCGTGCTCGTCCCCGCGCCGCGCAAACTGGCCGTGGTGTCGGCGCTGGCGGTCGCGTTCACCTTCCTGGCCGGACCGGTCGCCTACGCCGTCGACACCATCGCGACGCCGCACGCCGGGTCCATCCCCTCCGCCGGACCGAACGTCGCGATGCGCAATCGGCCGCCGTGGGGCGAGGGCATGCCGGGAATGGGCCGTCGCATGCAGGACGGAACCGGAACCACCGGCCGCGACGGCACCGCGCAAGCCCCGGGCGGTACGCCACCGGACGGCGGTGCGCCGGGAACGGGTCCGCAGGGCACGACACCGGACGGCCGGATCCCGCAGCCGGGCAGCCAACTCCCAGGCACCCGGCCGCAGGGCAACGCGCCCGGCGGCCGGACACCGAGCGACGGACGCCAGGGCACGACGCCCGACGGGCAGACCCCCGACGGCGCGGGCACTTCGCCGGGCTTCCCTCCCGGCAACGCGCCGCAAGGCAACGCGCCCGGCGGGCAGGCACCGGACGGCGCGATGGCCCCGCAGGGGCAGGGCATGCCCGGAGACGACGGCCCCAATGGCGGCGGAATGGGCGGCTTCCTCGGGGCGAGCGAACCGAGCGCGCAAATCGTGGCCCTGCTCGAGCAGAACGGCGGCGACTACACCTGGGTCGCCGCGGCCATCGGCTCGAACAGCGCCGCGGGGCTGCAACTGGCCACCGAACTTCCGGTGATGCCGATCGGCGGCTTCAACGGCAGTGACCCCTCGCCGACGCTGGAACAGTTTCAGCGGTATGTCGCCGAAGGGAAGATCCACTACTTCGTCGGCGGCGGACGTGGCGGACCCGGTTCGTCCGAGTCCTCCCCCAGCGCGCGGATCACGCAGTGGGTCCAGGAGAACTTCACCGCCATTCAGGTGGACGGGGTCACCTTGTACGACCTGACCGCCACCCGCTGATACCACGCGATGCGGTCCGGTCGCCCTGCATTCCCCCGGACCGCATCGCCTCCCGTGTTCAGCGCTTCCCCCTGCGTCCGCTGAACACCGCATCCGCACCGGCGCCATACCTCGGCGCCGGTGCGGATCGCGTTCGCGCACCGGATCCGCCACCGGCGTGCGGCCGGTTCGGCTTCCCGCTCTTGGCATCCCGCAAAACTCCAGCGATGATGATCGGACCTATGACGGCTCCCGGCCGGGAGCCGGGCCATCAGGTCCCGTGTCCACGCGAAACATGCAGGGAAACAGTTGAACGCTTTCATGAAGCTGGCCGTGACGGTGGTCAGCGCACTGGTCGCAACCGCGCTCACCGTCGGATTCGCCGCCACCGCGTCGGCCGCGCCCGCCGACCGCGCCGAACCGCTCGCCGCCGCGACCGGTGAGCCCCCGCAGGTGACCTACATCAAAGCGTGCCTGCCGCCCGGCGACACGATCGAACTGCGCACCGGAATCGGCGCGGCGATCGGGGCCGCGATCGGCGCGCTCGTCGGCCTGCCCGTCTTCTTCGTCGGCGCGATCCCCGGCGCGATCATCGTCGGCCTGATCGGCGCCGCCATCGGAGCCTCCTCCTACGCCATCGATTCGGGACGGCTCGAACAGCAAGGTCTGTGCTGAGCGCCACGGCGTGACGGCACGCCGAGCCCCGTAGGCGCTGACCGCCGTCACTCGCTCGCGGCGGTCAGCGCGCGCACCAATCGGTCCAGCGCGGGGCGTGGATCGAAGTCCGCTTCCGGGTTCACCAGCTGATGCAGGATGATCCCGTCGAGCTGGTCGACCAGGGGCCGCGCCGCGGTCCGATCGGCGCCGACCCACGCCAGCAGCGTCGCGGCCCATTCGGTCAGGCGCAGGTGTCCGCGCCGGACGCTCTCGCGCAGCGCGGGAATGGACTGTCCTTCCAAGAACAGGGCGTAGCGGGCCAGCGTGCGCACCCGGTCGGCGCCCACCGCGCGCACCGCGAAAGCGGCCATGCCGTCGACGAGTTCGTCGATCGATCCGGGCGCTGGTCGCCGCAGGAGCGCCTCCCAATTCGCGTGGTCACGTGCCTCGAGGCGCTCGGTGATGCCGATCAGCAGCGCTTCCCGGGTGCGGAAGTAGTTGGAGGCCGAACCGGCGGGCATCCCCGCGGCCTCGTCGACCGCGCGGTGGGTGAGCGCGCGGGTGCCGCGGGATCCCAGCAGGTCGATCGCCGCGTCCAACACGAGTTCGCGTTTGGTGGACACATTTCGATACTACGTAAGTAGTGGTACAGGTTACAGTCAGGTGGCGCTGAATTCGCCGCGCTCGCACGCTCAGCGAGCCTCGCTATGCCACAGCTTCGCCCCGATGCCGAGCTCCGGTTCAGCGGGGTGCGTGCAAGGCGGCGTGCAGCGTGGCCGCCCATTGTTCGACTATTCGCTTGCGACGGGCCGAATCGTCGGTGAGGACATCGGCGAGGCCCAGACCACGCGCCATGTCCAGGGTCGCCTGGACCAGGTGATGGGCGACCGGGTCCGAGTCGTCGACGCCCAGGGCCTCGACCGCGCGGCGATGGGAGGCGCGCCCGAAGCGGGCCTCCAGCGGGACGATGCGTTCGCGCAGCGCCGGGTCCGCGGCGGCATGGGTCCACACCTGCAACGCCGCTTTGAACAACGGGCTGGTGTAGGACTCGACCAGCCCCGCCACCACCGCCTCGGTGCGGGCGATGCCGTCACCCAGTTCCGTCAGCGTCGCCGCCTCCTGCACCGCCTGCCCGCTGCGCGTGTCGAACATGTACTCCAGCGCGGCGGTGATCAGGTCCTCCCTGGTGGGAAAGTGATGCTGCGCCGCGCCACGCGACACCCCGGCCCGTTCGGCGACCACGGCGACCGTCGCTGCCGCCCAGCCCATCTCGGCCAGGCAGTCGATGGTCGCCTCGAGCAGGCGCTGCCGGGTGGCGCGGCTGCGGTCCTGCTTGGGTTCGTGGGGTGTCGCCATGGTCGTTATTCTGCCCAGCCCGGCGGACGGCGCTGCAAAAAGGCCAGCATGCCCTCGTGCACTTCGGGGGTGCCGAAGAAGCTCGCCGAACGCCGCGCGAGTTCTTCGGCGGAGGCGTCGAACTCGGCGAGGATGCCCGCGTTGACCAACCGCTTGGCCTCGGCCAGACCCTGCGGGGAGCCCTTGCGCACCTCCCCGCACAGCCGTTCCACTTCGGCGGCCGGATCGTCGGCGGTCACCGTGACCAAGCCGATCTCCCGAGCCACGGTCGCATCGAACTTCTCGCCCGTGAGGTAGTACCGGCTGGCCGCGCGCGGGGCGAGCCTGGGCAGCAGGGTCAGCGAGATCATGAACGGCGCCAGCCCGATGCGCACCTCGGTGAGCGCGAAACTACTGCCCGGACCGGCCACGACGATGTCGCAGCCCGCCACGATGCCCATGCCGCCGGCCCGCACATTGCCGTCGATCCGCGCGATCACCGGCTTCGGGATCTCCACCAGCCTGCGCAGCACGCCGATCATGACCCGGGTGCGCTCATCGGCGGCCACGGCCGGATCGGCGTCGCTCGCCTCGCTCAGATCCGCGCCCGCGCAGAAGGTGTTGCCGGTGTGCGCGAGCACGATGACGCGCACCTTCTCGTCGGCGGCCGCGTCGTCGAGCCCGCGCAGCAGTTCGGCGACCAGCTTGGACGACAGCGCGTTGCGGTTGTGCGGCGAATCGAACGTGAGCGTCGCGACGCCGCCGCTCACCTCGTAGCGGACGAACGGGCCCGTCTCGGTCATGCGCGTCCTCTCAGTACGACTTCGGCAGGCCCAGCGAGTACTGGGCGACGAAGTTCAGGACCATCTCCCGGCTCACCGGCGCGATGCGGCCGATGCGCGCGGCGGCGAGCATGGCGGCCAACCCGACGTCCCTGGTCAGACCGGAACCGCCGTGGGTCTGGATGGCCTGGTCGAGGGCCTTGATGCTGGCTTCCGCCCCGGCGTACTTCGCCATGTTGGCCGCCTCGGCGGCGCCCATCTCGTCGCCCGCGTCGTAGAGGGCGGCGGCCTTCTGCATCATCAGCTTCGCCAGCTCCAGTTCGACCTTCACCTGGGCCAGCGGATGCGAAATGCCTTGATGCGCACCGATCGGGGTCTTCCACACCGTGCGCTCCTTGGCGTATTCCACGGCGCGTTCGATGGCGTAGCGGCCCATGCCGACGGCCATGGCCGCGCCCATGATCCGCTCCGGGTTCAGGCCCGCGAACAGCTGCATCAGCGCCGCGTCCTCCTTGCCGACCAGCGCGGTGGACGGCAGCCGGACGTCGTCGAGGAACAGGTTGTACTGGTGGTCGGGCTCGATGATGTCCATCTCCTGCGCCGTCTTGGTGAAGCCTTCGGCGTCGGTCGGCACGATGAACAGGGCGGGCTTGAGCTTGCCGGTCTTGTGGTCGGAGGTCCTGGCCACGATCAGCACGGCCTCGGCCTGGTCCACGCCGGAGATGAAGATCTTGCGGCCGTTGAGGATCCAGTCGTCGCCGTCGCGGCGCGCGGTCGTGGTGATCTGGTGGGAGTTGGAGCCCGCGTCCGGCTCGGTGATGCCGAACACCATCTTGCCGGAGCCGTCGGCGAGCTTGGGCAGCCATTGCCGCTTCTGCTCGTCGGTGCCGTACTTGGTGATGATGGTGCCGCAGATGGCCGGGGAGACGACCATCAGCAACAGGCCCGCGCCCTGCGCGGACAACTCCTCCATCACCAGCGACAGCTCGTACATGCCCGCGCCGCCGCCCCCGAACTCCTCGGGCAGGTTCACGCCGAGGAAACCGAGTTTGCCCGCCTCCTGCCACAATTCGTCCAGCGGCTCGTTCTTGCGCGCCTTCGGCAGCACGTAGTCGCGGTAGTTGTACTTCGCGGCCAGCGCGGCGACGGCGGCCCGCAGCGCCTTCTGCTCGTCGGTTTCGATGAACGACATCAGTTCTCCTGGGTTTCGGTGTTGTCGGCGGCGGGGTCGACGACCGCGAGCACGGCGCCGACGTCGACCTGCTGGCCGACGGTGACGTTGACGGCGCTGAGCACGCCCGCGGCGGGCGCGGCGATGGTGTGCTCCATCTTCATCGCCTCCAGCCACAGGATCGGCTGGCCCTGTTCGACCCGGCTGCCGACTTCGGCGCCGAGCCGGATCACGCTGCCCGGCATGGGCGCCAGCAGGGAGCCGGTGGCCACTTGGTCGGCCGGGTCGCTGAAACGCGGCAGCCTGCGCAGGGCAACCGGGCCGAGCGGCGAGTCGACGTAGACCTGGTCGCCGTAGCGGGCGACCTCGAACTGCCTGCGCACCGGACCGCGTTCGCCCGGAACCGACAGCACGACACGATCGGGAGCCGCTTCGACGAGATCGAGACCGTCGTGCCCGTCCACGGCGACACCGGTGCGGCCGAAGCGGTAACCCACCTCGTGCCTCCCGGTGGCGCGGCTCTCGTAGGACTTGCGCTGCGACTGCGACGGCAGGTTCCGCCACCCGCTTGGCAGTCCGCCGCCCACCCGCGCGCGGCCACGGTTGGCGGCGGCGTCGGCGAGTGCAGCGGCCACGATGGACAGCGCCTCGTCGGACTCCGACACCAGCGGCGCGGCGAGCACGTCCAACCCGTGCGTGGCGAAGAACGCCGTGTCGGTGTCACCGGACAGGAACGCCGGATGACGCAGCACGCGCACCAGCAGATCCCGGTTGGTGACCAGCCCGTGGATCTTCGCGCGATGCAGTGCCGCAGCGAGCAATCGCGCCGCCTCGGTACGCGTCTCGGCGTAGGAGATGACCTTGGCCAGCATGGGGTCGTAGTGCACGCCGACGACCGAGCCGTTCACCACGCCCGTGTCCAAGCGCACGCCCGGCCCGTCGAGCAGGTCGAATTCGGTGCGGACCGACGGGATCTCGATCCGGTGCACGGTTCCGCTCTGCGGCTGCCAGTCCTGTGCCGGATCCTCGGCGTAGAGCCGCACCTCGATCGAATGTCCGCGCATCGCGGGCGGTTCGGCGGGCAGCGCGCCGCCCGCGGCGACGTCGAGTTGCAGCCGGACCAGGTCCAGACCGGTGGTGCACTCGGTCACCGGGTGCTCCACTTGCAGGCGGGTGTTCATCTCCAGGAAGAAGAACTCGCCCTGCTCGTCGGCGAGGAACTCGACGGTGCCCGCGCCGGTGTAGCCGATCGCGCCCGCCGCCAGCCGCGCCGCCTCGAACAGGCGCGCCCGCATCCCTTCGGTGCGTTCCACCAGCGGAGACGGGGCCTCCTCCAGCACCTTCTGGTGGCGGCGCTGGATGGAGCACTCGCGCTCGCCGACCGCCCAGATGACGCCGTGCGTATCGGCCATCACCTGGACTTCGATGTGCCTGCCGGTCTCCAGGTAACGCTCACAGAAAACCGTCGGGTCGCCGAACGCGGATTCCGCCTCGCGCCGGGCGGCCTCGATCTGCGGGGTCAGGTCCGCCAGCTCGCGGACCACCCGCATGCCGCGCCCGCCGCCACCGGCGGATGCCTTGATCAGGACCGGCAGGTGCGCCTCGGTGACCTCGGCCGGGTCCAGTTCGGCGAGCACCGGCACGCCCGCGGCGTCCATCATCTTCTTCGAGGCGACCTTCGAGCCCATCTGCTCGATCGCTTCGACGGGCGGTCCGATCCAGACCAGCCCGGCGTCGAGCACCGCCTTGGCGAATTCGGCGTTCTCGGAGAGGAACCCGTATCCGGGATGGATGGCGTCGGCACCGGCGGCGAGCGCTGCCTCGATGATCAACTCACCACGCAGATAGGTTTCCGCCGGCGTGTTGCCGGGCAGGCGCACCGCGGCGTCCGCCTCGGTGACGTGCGGCGCGGCGGCATCCGCGTCGGAGTACACCGCGACGCTGCCCAGACCCATTCGGCGGCAGGTGGCGAACACCCGCCGCGCGATCTCGCCACGGTTGGCGACGAGGACATTCGTAAGCCCACCCGTCACCCGGCCGCCACCCCTCATCGAATCGCTTTGCGATGCAGTCATCATCGGCCTCACATTCGGAAGACGCCGAAGCCGTCGGCGCCTTTGATCGGGGCGTTGTGAATGGCCGACAGGGACATTCCCAACACGGTGCGGGTGTCGCGCGGATCGATGACGCCGTCGTCGTAGAGCCGCCCGGACATGAACATCGCCAGCGATTCGGCCTCGATCTGCGCCTCCACCATGGCGCGCATCCCGGCGTCGGCCTCCTCGTCGAACGGCAGGCCCTTCGCCTCGGCGGCGGCGCGGCCGACGATCGAGATGACGCCCGCCAGCTGCGCGCCGCCCATCACGGCGGATTTCGCGCTGGGCCAAGCGAACACGAAACGCGGGTCGTAGGCCCGGCCGCACATGCCGTAGTGGCCCGCGCCGTAAGACGAGCCCATCAGCAGCGAGATGTGCGGCACCTTCGAGTTGGACACCGCGTTGATCATCATCGCGCCGTGCTTGATGATGCCCTTCTGCTCGTACTCCTTGCCCACCATGTAGCCGGTGGTGTTGTGCAGGAACAGCAGTGGCGTGTTCGTCTTGTTGGCCAGCTGGATGAACTGGGTGGCCTTCTGCGACTCCTCGGAGAACAGCACACCCCGCGCGTTGGCCAGGATGCCGACCGGATATCCGTGCAGCTCGGCCCATCCGGTGACGAGGCTGCTGCCGTAGAGCGGCTTGAACTCGTCGAAATCCGAGCCGTCCACGATGCGTGCGATCACCTCGCGCGGATCGAACGGGATCTTCAGGTCCGACGGCACGATGCCGAGCAGGTCCTCCGGGTCGTACAGCGGCTCGATCACCTCCGCTCGCGGAGCCGGGCCCTGCTTGCGCCAGTTCAGCCGCCGGACGATGGAACGGCCGATGCGGATCGCGTCCTGCTCGTCGATCGCGTAGTAGTCCGCGAGGCCGGAGACCCGCGCGTGCATGTCCGCCCCGCCGAGCGACTCGTCGTCGGACTCCTCGCCGGTGGCCATCTTGACCAGCGGCGGACCGCCGAGGAACACCTTGGAGCGCTCCTTGATCATCACCACGTGGTCGGACATGCCGGGGATGTACGCGCCGCCCGCGGTCGAGTTGCCGAACACCAGCGCGATCGTCGGGATGCCCGCCGCCGACGCCTGGGTGAGATCGCGGAACATCCGGCCGCCGGGGACGAACACCTCCTTCTGCGTGGGCAGATCCGCGCCGCCGGATTCCACCAGCGAGATCACCGGCAGCCGGTTCTCCCGCACGATGTCGTTGATGCGCAACGTCTTGCGCAGCGTCCACGGGTTGGAGGTGCCGCCGCGCACGGTCGGGTCGGGCGCGACGATCATGCACTCGACGCCCTCCACGATGCCGATCCCGGCGATGGTGCTACCGCCGACGTGGAATTCGCTGCCCCAGCCCGCCAGCGGGCACAGTTCCAGGAACGGCGAGTCCTCGTCGACGAGCAGTTCGATGCGCTCGCGCGCGGTCAGCTTGCCGCGCTTGCGATGCCGGGCCAGTTTGTCGGGTCCGCCGCCCGCGATGGCCTTGGCGAACTCCGCCTCGACCTCGGTGAGCTTGGCGGTCATGGCCTCCGCGGCCGCCTCGTACTCGGGCGCGGCGGTGTCCAAGGTGCTGCGCAGGATGGTCATGACTGGTACCCCAATCGCTTCGCCGCCAGTCCGGTCAGGATCTCGGTCGTGCCGCCGCCGATGCCGAGGATGCGCATATCGCGGTACTGGCGTTCGATCTCGGATTCGCGCATGTAGCCGAGACCGCCGAACAGCTGCACGGCCTGGTTGGCCACCCACTCGCCCGCTTCGACGGCGGTGTTCTTGGCGAAGCACACTTCGGCGATCAGGTCGGTCTCGCCTTCGGCGCTGCGCTGCACCACGTCGCGGGTGTAGACGCGGGCGACGTCGATGCGCCGCGCCATCTCGGTGACCGTGTTCTGCACCGCCTGCCTGCTGATCAGCGGGCGGCCGAAGGTCTCGCGGTTGCGCACCCACTCCAGGGTCAGGTCCAGGCAGCGCTGCGCGCTGGAGTACGCCTGCACCGCGAGGCCGACGCGCTCGCTGACGAACGCGCCCGCGATCTGGAAGAAGCCGGAGTTCTCCGGGCCCACCAGGTTCTCCACCGGCACCCGCACGTCGACGTAGGACAACTCGGCGGTGTCGGAGGCCAGCCAGCCCATCTTGTCCAGCTTGCGGCTGACCGTGAAACCGGGCGTGTCCTTGTCGACGATGAGCAGCGAGATGCCGCCGGAGCCGGGGCCACCGGTGCGCACCGCGGTGACCACGAAGTCGGCGCGGACGCCGGAGGTGATGTAGGTCTTGGCCCCGTTGACGATGTAGTGGTCGCCGTCGCGGCGCGCCGTCGTGGTGAGGTGCCCGACGTCGGAGCCGCCGCCGGGCTCGGTGATCGCGAGCGAGCCGATCTTCTCCCCGGCCAGCGTCGGCTTCACCCAGCGCTCGATCTGCTCGGCGTTACCCGAGGCGATGATGTGCGGCACCGAGATGCCGCAGGTGAACAGGGAGGCGAACAGCCCGCCGGACGCACCGGCCTGGTGCATCTCCTCGCAGACGATCATCGCGTCCACGCCGTCGCCGCCGGAGCCGCCCGCGGATTCCGGGAACTGCACGCCCAGCAGACCGAGCGCGCCCGCCTTCTTGTGCAGTTCGCGCGGGATCTCCCCGGCGCGCTCCCAGCCGTCCAGGTACGGCAGGATCTCGCGTTCCACGAATCCGCGCACCGTGGAACGCAATTCGCGTCGTTCCGGCGTCTCCCAGAGTTTCGTCATACGGTGTCCTTTCTCGCATGACCGGTGGCCCTGCGTGGTGACGCGAGCTGCCGCCTCCGGGCCTGACCGGTCATGCGGTGTCCTTTCTCGCATGACCGGTGGCCCTGCGTGGTGACGCGAGCTGCCGCCTCCGGGCCTGACCGGTCATGCGAGCAGCTCCACTGGAATGTCGAGGTGACGAGACCGCAGCCATTCGCCGAGTCCCTTGGCCTGCGGATCGAAGCGGGCCTGGTAGGCCACGCCCTGACCGAGCAGGCCTTCGATGATGAAGTTCAGCGCCCGCAGATTGGGCAGGACGTGCCGGGTGACGGTCAGCGAAGCCGCTTCCGGCAGTAGTTCTTTGACGCGGGCCACGGTGAGCGTGTGCGCCAGCCAGCGCCATTGCTCGTCGGTGCGCACCCACACGCCGATGTTCGCGTCACCGCCTTTGTCACCGCTGCGGGCCAGCGCGATCGTCCCCAACGGGACGCGGCGCGTGTCCCCGGCCGGCAGGGGCTCCGGGGCGGGCGGCTCCGCGACGTCGGCGAGTTCGGTCGTCTCCGTGGCCGGCGCGACGTCGACGCGAGTGCCGTCGGGCAGCACCGCTGTGTGCGGAACCTCCGCGGCGTCGACGAAACCGGGCGTGAACACGCCGTAGGGAGATCCGTTGCCGGGGAGCGTCGTGAAACTGCATCCCGGATAGCTGGCCAGCGCCAGCTCCACGGCGACGTTGGAGAACGCGCGCCCGACCTTGTTCGGGTCCGGGTCGCGGACCACGCAGCGCAGCAGCGCGCTGGCCTGCTCCTCGGTCGCCGCGTCCGGCCGATCCAGACGGGCCAGCGTCCAGCTCAGCTCGGCGGGACGGGTCGGCAGCCAGGACTCCAGCTGGCGTTGCGCGAGTGCGGCTTTGGCCTCGATGTCCAGGCCGGTGAGCACGAATTCCATCTCGTTGCGGAAGCCGCCGAGCGTGTTCAGCGAGACCTTGAGCCGAGGCGGCGGGGCCTCACCGGTGACGCCGCTGATCCGCACCCGATCGGGACCGTCCTGGTCGAGCCGGATGGTGTCCAGGCGGGTCGTCACGTCGGGGCCCGCGTAGCGGGGACCCTGGATCTCGTACATCAGCTGGGCCTCGACCGTGTCGACGGTGACCGCGCCGCCGGTGCCCGCGTGCTTGGTGATGACGCTGCTGCCGTCGGCGCGGATCTCCGCGATCGGGAAGCCCGGCCTGCCCAGATCGGCGAGCTCGGTGAAGAAGGCGTAGTTGCCGCCGGTGGCCTGGGTGCCGCATTCGATCACGTGCCCCGCCACCACCGCACCGGCCAGCCGGTCGTAATCCTCGCGGTCCCAGCCGAAGTGCGCGGCGGCCGGGCCGACGATCACCGACGCGTCGGTGACCCGGCCGGTGACCACGATGTCCGCGCCCGCGTTCAGGCATTCGACGATGCCCCACGCGCCGAGGTAGGCGTTGGCGGTCAGCGGCGCGCCGAAGCCGAGTTCACCGGCGCGCGCGAGCAGGTCGTCGCCCTCCACGTGCGCGATCTTCGCGTCCAGTCCGAGATCGGCGGCCACCTTGCGCAGTTTCCCCGCCAGGCCGGCCGGATTGAGGCCGCCCGCGTTGGCCACGATCCGCACGTTGCGTTCCAGCGCCAGCCCGAGGCAGTCCTCGATCTGCTTGACGAAGGTCTTGGCGTAGCCGAGGTCCGGGTCCTTCATGCGGTCCCGGCCGAGGATCAGCATGGTGAGTTCGGCGAGATAGTCGCCGGTGAGGACGTCGAGCTGTCCCCCTTCCAGCATCTCGCGCATGGCGCCGAGCCGATCACCGTAGAAGCCGGAACAGTTGCCGATCCGGAGCACATGCGGGTCGGCGGCCAGCATACTCATCAGCGGGAATGCCTCCTGTGCGGCGAACCGTCAGGATGAGCCGCATGCCGCACCCGTGAAGTCCGCGTTCCGCGACCAGCATCACACCAGGGCCAGAAAAAAGCAAGCATGCGTGCTTGTTACTTGCGGGAGGCGACCCACCCACCCGTCGGCCGCCGGGCGGCCTGGAGCATGATGGGCACGGTGTCCAGCGACGTCACCGTGATCGTTCTGTTCGCCTTGGCAGGGTTCCTGCTCGGCGGCGCCTACACCACATGGAAGACGGCGCGGCCGCTGTCGATCGCGCTGGCCGTCTGCGCCGTTCTGGCGGCGGGCGGCGCGCTGGCCTGGTGGCTCGGCTAACCCTTCGACAAACGGAAGATCCGCAGGTCATCGGGGACGCCGCTGAGCGGAGCGGCGAAGAGGCCGCGGCGATATGGCTTGGCCGCCAAGCCCAGTTCCGTCAGCGTCTCCGGCCGCAACCCCTGCAGCGTCACCTCCGACAGCATGGTGTGGCCGTTGCCGCCCGCCTCCATGACCCGCGCCGCGATCGTGACGTCCACGCCGAGCCAATCGCCGCCGATCTCACGCGGGGAACCGGTGTGCAAACCGATGCGCATATGCGGCGTGTAGCCGCGCACCTGCACATCGGCCAGATTGCGCTTGGCGGTGACGGCCGCGCGCACCGCCCGGTCCGCCGAGGGGAACACCGCCATCACGCCGTCACCCATGCGCTTGACCACCTGCCCGCCGCGTTCGGCGATCGGCGGCTCGATGGCCTTGGCCACCTTGCGCAGCAGTTCGAGGGTGGCCTCGTCACCGGCCGAGAGCGACCAGCGCGAGAAGGCCACCAGGTCGGTGAACATGACGGTTACTTCTTGGCTACCTTTGCCACGGCCCATCCGCTCCAAGGCGGCCTGCCAGACCTGCAAGGCGCCGAAACCGATCTCGCGCGCGGCGCTGGGAGCATCGCCGACCAGCTTGTCCGCCGCCCGCGCGACCGCTCGCGCGCCACCGGGCCCGGACACCGACAGCGGGTCGCCGAAGGCAGGGTCACCGGGGAGCTGTTCGCGGGCTCTGCGCAGCACACCGATGAGATCCGCACGCTGGTTCGCGGCGTTCATCAGCGCGGACAGCTGGCTGCGGCGCGATCCGCCGGAACGGCGGGAAGAATCGAACCCGTCGGACGGCTCCAACGGAATGACCACCTCGGGCGGTTCGCCACCGGCGGCCTCGCGCCCCGACTCCGGCTCCGTACCGCCGGAAGGTCTTTCGTTCACGCCCCGAGGGTATCTCAGCCGATCTGCCGTCGGCAGATTACCGATCATCGCCATCTCTCACCTCCGCGACGAACACAGCGAGCACGTCGGCGGGCTCCGCGTTGGATAACGAGCTGGTTGCTGAACCGAGGCTACTCGGCACAGCGCAGGTCTCGGAACCGGCAAGCGGCATAGTTTCCTCGATGTTCACACGCACGATCGGCCCGGCGCGAGGAATCGCACCGGGCCGATCGCGGCACCGTCCGCCGGGCAGTGGCGACGGTGGGCGAAGCGCCGGACCTCCCGACAAGGTCGGCGCCCCACAACCCGAGTGGCGAGGGATGGCGACTCGGGTGGCTTCGCGCTAAGCGTCGCGCTGGTTCACCACGACCAAGGCCGCGCCGAAGACGATCGCGACGAAGACGGTGAAGTACAGCAGGCTGCCCCACGGCCCCCAGTGCCAGTTGGCCGTGGACACGGAGGCGCTGAAGAAATGGTTCGCGTTCGCGAACGGCAGGAACGGCGTGACGTTGCGGCCGAAGCTGCCGAACGCGCCGAGCAGCCCCTCGATGAGCAGCGGCCACAGCACGATCAGGGAGATGGCCGCGGCGGACTGCCGCACCAGCACGCCGACGCCGATCGCCAGCAGCACGCACAGGAACGCGTAGATCGGGATGCCGTAGACCTCGCGCCAGTCCTCCGCGCCGGACAGCGTGAGGGCCGCGCCCGCGTCCGGGCCGCTGATGGCCTTGGCCACCGCGTAGGCCAGGAACACCAGAACGAGGGTCAGCACCGCGCCGTACACGCCGACCAGCCCGGCCTTGGTCACGATCACCTTGGCCCGATGCGGCGTCGCCTGGTACGTGGTCCGGATGATGCCGAAGCGATATTCGCTGGTCACCGTCAAGGTGGCCATGATCATCAAGACCATCACGCCGAAGCCGCTGATGCCGGCCACCGCGGTGGAGACGGTCAGGTCGATCGCGCCGTCCTTGCCGTAGGACGCGCGCGCCACCGAGGCGAGCAGCGCGGCCATGCCCAGCGCGAGGGCGATGACGATTGCCGAGCACCACCAGGGCGACCTGGTGGAGGTGAGCTTGATTCGTTCCGCTGCCAGCACGCCCATCAGAGCGCACCTCCCATAACTTGATCGAAGCCTTCGCCGTGGTACTGCACGGCGCCGCCGGTCATCCGCATGAACGCCTCTTCCAGCGACGCGCGCTGGGGGGCCAGCTCGAACAGCGTGATGCTGTGCTCGCCGGCCAGCTTGCCGACCGCGTCACTGGACACGCCCGCCACCACCAGCGCAGGGCCGTCGGCTCCGGCCCCGTCCTCGCGGACTGTCATGCCGTTCGAGGTGAGCACGCTGCGCAGCTGGTCGAGCTGCGGGCTGCGCACCCGCACCGACTGCTCGGAGGCGCGTTCGATGAATTCCTGGGTCGTCGAGTCCGAGATGAGCTTGCCGCGCCCGATCACCACCAGGTGCTCGGCGGTCTGGGCCATCTCCGACAGCAGATGGCTGGAGACCAGCACCGTGCGGCCTTCGGCGGCCAGCCGCTGCATGAACCGCCGGATCCACAGGATGCCCTCCGGGTCGAGGCCGTTCACCGGCTCGTCGAACAGCAGCACCTCCGGGTCGCCCAGCAGCGCGCCGGCCAGGCCGAGCCGCTGCGACATGCCCAGTGAAAAGCCGCCCGCGGTCTTGCCCGCCACCTCGGACAGGCCGACCAGCCGCAGCACCTCCTCCACCCGGGACTTGGCGATGTCGTTGGACGCGGCCATCCACTCCAGATGGGCGCGCGCCGACCGGTTCGGATGCACCCACTTGGCGTCCAGCAGCGCGCCGACGGTGCGCAGCGGATGGTCCAGCTCGTGATAGGACTTGCCCTTGATCAGGGCGGTCCCAGCGGTGGGCCGGTCCAATCCGAGGATCATCCGCATGGTGGTCGACTTGCCCGCGCCGTTCGGTCCGAGGAACCCCGTCACCTGCCCCGGTCGAACGGTGAAGGTCAGATCCTGCACCGCTACGGTCTGCCCGTAGTGCTTGGTCAGGCCTCTCAGCTCGATCATGCGCCCAGCATTCCGCAAATCACGGCCGCGCGCGTCGGTAAATGGTGCCGAGTTGGATCATCCTCGAGGATGAGGGGCGAGGTGTCCGGGTGGGTGCAAGCCCGTACGGGGCGTCCAGCGAACAGCTCACGCGGTGTCCGGCGGTCGGTCGTAGGCGTCGATCGCGGCCTTGGACGTCGATGCGTCCTGTAGCACCAGCTCCCACGGTCCGGAGTTGATCTCGAAGCTCTTGCCGAACCCGACCCACTTGCCTGCCATCCGCGCGCCGGTCAGCTCGATCAGCAGTTGGATCGCGCCGTGGTAGTAGGCACCGCGGTAGTAACCGTCTTGCGCGGTGTGTTCGCGCCATGTGCCCGTAGCCACGTGCCCGTCCACCGTGAGGTCCATCTCCATGGAGGACTGCGCGGAGTTCGGCAGGCTGCGCACCGTCAGCCGGTTGTCGTGCTGCAAGACGACGACATGGTGCACGGCCGTGAACGTCGCATCCCGTCCGGACGAGTAGTACTCGTACCGCGACAGCCAAATACCCGAGTAGTTGCCTGGTGTCCTCGGCCGCCGCGCGGCGGCGAACTGCTCGGGCGCGACTTCGCCGATAGCCGAGTCCACCACGGTTCCGTCCTCGCCTCCGGAGAGGCTGCGGCCCGCCATCACGGCACCGAAACCGAGAGACTCGATAGGTAGTCGCATGACTTTCTCCAATGCTCGCGCGTGTGAGGGCCGCGGGTTGGTGGTGAGTCCGGATTCCCAGCGCTGCACAAGACGTTTCGTGGCGCTGGCGCATCCCGCTTCCCGGAGTGCCCGTGCTAGATCGTCCTGGCTCATCAGACGCGCGTTCCTGGCCGCGCGGAGAGCCGTGTTAGGTGCCGAAGCCATGTCGCCACGCTAGTCCTTTGACGCCTAAATGTCGCCTTGGATAGAGACGGATTGACACGCTCACCAGCACACAGAAGACCCGCGACCTGTCGAATCGGTCGCGGGCCTTCGTGGCCCTGCCAGGGGGTCAGGAAGTCACAGCGACGTACCCAGCCAGGATGCGAACCCGACCAGACCCTCACTCTGGCGTCGCTGCGCCGCTGCGATGCCGTGCACCGTCTCCCGCACTCCCGGGTGCAAACGGGTCTGCTGCGGTGCCGCTGCCCGTGCCTTGTTCAACGCAACCAGGGCCTTGTCCGGCTTGCCGGACATCAACCAGGCGCGTGCGTTGTCCTGCCAGTGATGCCCGATGCGGGTAGGTGGCGCTCCGGCGGAGTAGACCAGCTCGGCGCCTTCGATCGCGGCCCGGGTCGGGTCGCCGGATTCCAGCTCGATCGCGTGCGAATGGATCTCGGTGTTCAGCGGTCCGAAGTCGACCATGTACATGTCCGTCTCACCGGTCCGTGCCGCGATTTCACGTGCTGCGGCGATGTGGTCGACCGCGCCGGCGTGGTTCAGCTTCCGCGCTTCGTTCACCGCCCCGGCAAGGTGCGAGTAGCCGCCCAGGATCAGCCCGGATCGGGTTTCGTCGGCGGTCGATATCGCCGACTCGATGAGTTGACCAGCCACCTCCGACTCTCCGAAATGGGTGAGTACCCGCGCCCGTGCCAGGACGGAGAACGCACCCCAGTTGCGATCATCGGCCAGAGGCGCATACGTGTCGGCGAGGTCGAGCGCTGGCAGCGTGAGCGACAGGTGGCCGGTTCGCCGGGCAGACCACTCGGCGAGCACGTACGCGGCCGTCAGCAGCGTGTAGGCGCGTGCCTGCTCGTCGCCGGACAACTCCCGCACCGCACCGTGCAATCGGCGGATGATACCCGGCAATACCTCGATGGTCTGCCGCGTCCGGTCGCGGCGATACAGCAGTTGCGCGGCGGACAGGTCCGCATCCAGCTGCGCCAGCGGCCCGGGGTCGACCGCTCGGGCGTATCGGCCCTCGGTCAGCAGCACCGATAGTTCATTCACCGCGTCGGACAACGGCTTTCCGTCGTCGTAGGGTGCGCCGGTCAACTGCTCCGGGGTGACCCGTAGTGCCCGCGCTACCGCCGAGATGAAGCCGGGAGAGGCTGGCTCTCGTCCCTGCTCGACCGCCTTGACCATGCTCAGGCTGTAGGCCGCACGGGACGCGAGCGCCCGTTGACTGAGCCCGGCGATCTTGCGTTCCGATGCGATCCGCTGCCCCACGCTGTCGCTCATGCCCCAACGGTAGATCGATCGCGGCCGGCTGTCCCCGCACTGTCCCTCGGTGGCCTTGCCGTCCGCGAACGTTTTGGCAGGCCCCGGCGTCGGGTGAATCCCCGAATCCTCGGCGCCGGACGCCACCCAACTACACCACAATGCAAGGGGGTTTCGGAGTGACCGAACTCGCAGTCACCCTTACCGTTATGGCCGCTGTCGGCGGACTGCTGATCATCGTGTTCTGGGTCCTGCCTTGGCTACTCGAGCTCGGCGGCGATCCCGACGAGCGGGTGCCGTTCCGCGAGGTCATGGACCGCATCGAACGCGAGGAACAGCGATGACGACGCGGGGCAGTTGGATCCAGGACTACTGCGAGGACAGCAACTGGCCCGTCGATGAGAAGCACGCGCAAGGCTTGCTGAAACTCCATGCCACATGTACGCCACCGTGCCCGCGCAAGCTGTCCGCCGAGCGGTGGCTCCAGGAGCGCGACATAGACGGACCGGATAGTACGACCAGCCAGGCGTAGAACTGGACGACCAGGTGCTACCGCGTCATTCGCCGCCAGGAGGCCAGAACTGGGCCGACTCTGCGGAGCTGCGAGGTCAGCGCAGTCCCGCCGAAGCCTCAGCGGCCCAGCGGCTCGGCGCCGTCCGCGAGCACGGCGGCGAGCGCGGCGGCCGCGTCCAGCAGGGCGTGGGAGCGAGTGGTGATGCTCGCGTCCCGGGCCGCCAGCGCCGCCTCGACGTCCTCGGATCGGTGGCCGCGCGGCAGGTGGGGCATCAAGGTTTTCAGCGTGTCGACGCGGTATCCGGCCCTGCGGAGTTGATGGACGATCCGGGCGTCGCGGACCTGGGCGGGCGAGTACCGTCGCGTGCCCTGCGCGGTCGCGCGATCCGGGACGACGAGTCCCTCGGCGTCCCAATGCCGCAGGGTCGACGGGCGCACGCCCAGCGCGGCGGCCAGTTCGGCGACGCTCATCGCATCCGATGGCCGCGCGTCGGCGATCGGCTCGGCGGCGATCACCTCCGCCGCCCGCTTGGCGAGCGCCAAGTCGGCGCGCTCTCGGTCCAGCCCGGCGTGTGCCGCATCGAGCAGGGCGAGCACCTGCGAAAACGGTCCCGCGTGGACGGCGCGAACGATGCGCTTGGCCTCGACGGGGCCGACGCCTGCCGCCAGCGCTCGATAGGCGAGCGCGGAACGCACGTGCACCTCGCCGTATCGGCGATAGCCCGTCGCGGTGCGGATCGCTGTCGGCAGAACGCCGTCGCTTTCGAGGTTGCGAATCTGCTGCACGGAGTACCCCGCCCGCCGCGCCACCTCGACGGTGCGCAATGTGGAGTTGCGAGTTGTCACCCTTACTCCCAGCATATCTCGCCCAAAGTCTCCACAAGCACCTTAATGAAACGCTGGAAGCATGACCATCGACGAGATCATCGACTTCGTCTCGGCCCTCGACGGAGTCCTGACGCTGCGCCCCGGCCCCGGGGACGGCTCACCCGAAATCAGTTGGGGCGACACGTTCTTCTACTACTCGCCGGACGGCGTCGTGCCGAAGGCGACCCAGCCCTTCGCGACGATCGTGACGAAGAATTATCCCGGCGACGAAAGTTCCCGCCTGGACCGGCCTGACACGTTCCGAGTCAACATCGCCGCCGGAAAAGAAGCCTTCACCTACTGGACCGGCCACACCCCCCGCGAATCATCCCCTCCCGACGATCCGAGCGCGGCGGACACGGTGATCGCCCACCCGGTCTACGCATCCGCAGGTTGGCTATCGATCATCAACCCAGGCCCCCGAACCGCCGACCCCACCCGCACCCTCCTCCACACCGCCTACCAACTCGCCCGCGCCCGCCGCGAACGCCGCCCAACTCGTCCTTAGCGGACCGCGAGTGGCACATGGTCGCGGCGAAACGCGGGAAGTCCCTCCATCCACCATGTGCCACTCGCGGAAACGGTTTCCGGACTGTTGACATGGAGCGCACTCCAGCACCTAGCGTCGGGACCGACGGATTCGAGTGCAGGAGGTAGCAGCATGACCGACATTCCCACCCGGCAGCTCGGTGAACTGGCGGTTTCCGCGCAGGGCCTGGGGTGCATGGGCATGAGTCACGGATACGGCGCCGCGGACGACGAGCAGTCGATCGCGACGCTGCACCACGCTCTCGACCTCGGAATCACTTTGCTGGACACAGCCGACTTCTACGGCGCCGGGCACAACGAGGAGCTGATCGGGCGCGCCGTCGCGGGGCGGCGTGATGACGTGGTGCTGGCGACGAAGTTCGGCTTCGCCAACCGGCTGGGCGAGCCGACCCGCATCCGCGGTGACGCCGCCTATGTGCGCGAAGCGTGCGAGGCTTCGCTGCGCAGGCTCGGGGTCGACCACATCGACCTCTACTACCTGCACCGGGTCGACCCGCAGGTGCCGATCGAGGAGACCGTCGGCGCGATGGTCGAACTGGTACGGGCGGGAAAGGTCCGCCACCTGGGGCTTTCGGAAGCGAGCGCGGACACCGTCCGGCGCGCGCACGCGGTGCATCCGATCGCCGCGTTGCAAAGCGAGTGGTCGCTGTGGACCCGCGACCTGGAGGCGGAGATCCTTCCGGTCTGCCGTGAACTCGGCATCGGCCTGGTGCCGTTCTCCCCGCTCGGGCGCGGATTCCTGACCGGCAAGTACAGCTCGGTCGAGGGTCTGGCGGATAACGACGTGCGGCGCAGCCAGCCGCGTTTCGCCGAGGGCAACCTCGAACGCAACCTCGCCATCGTCGCGAAGCTGAACGAGCTGGCCGCGGCGAAGGGTGTCACAGCGGGTCAGCTCGCCTTGGCCTGGGTGCAGCACCGCGGCGACGATGTGGTCCCGATCCCCGGCACCCGGCGGCAGCGCTACCTGGAGGAGAACCTCGCCGCGCTGACCATCGAACTGTCCGCCGACGAGCTCGCCGCCATCGAGGCCGCCGCCCCGCCCGAGCAGGTCGCGGGCACCCGCTACGACGCGACGAACCTCACCTTCGTCAACGGCTGAGCCCGCACGGCCCACCGCCCCGGACTCACCCGCCGAGCGGTGACCTCCCCCGCCATGACGTGCAAGCCTCACGTCGTCAACGGCCGAGTCCGGGGCGGCCCCGCATTCCATGCCCCGGACTCGCCCTTGTGGGGTGTCGTCACACGCCTCGTGCCCGAACCGTTCGAGGATTCCGAGAGCGGTCGCCGAACTACCGGACGCGAGCTCCGCCCCTCACAGCGCCGGGGACGACGCCTGGGCCCAGAAGCGTTTGGGGATGCGCCCGGCCAGCCGCGCCGCATAACCGGCGCGGACGGCGTCCGCCATCGCCGCGGCCATCAGTTCGGGGCGGCGCGCCCTGGTCACGGCCGTGGCCAGCAGCACCGCCGAGCAGCCGAGTTCCATGGCGAGAGCGGCGTCGCTGGCCGTCCCGATGCCCGCGTCCAGGATGACGGGAACCTTCGCGTCGGCGACGATCATCTCGATGTTGTGCGGATTGCCGATACCGAGCCCGGTGCCGATGGGCGCGCCCAGCGGCATCACCGCCACGCAACCCGCGTCCTCCAGACGACGGGCCAGCACCGGGTCGTCGTTGGTGTAGGGCAGCACGACGAACCCGTCGTCGACGAGTTGTTCGGCGGCGGTGAGCAGTTCGATCGGATCGGGCAGCAGGGTGCGCTCGTCGGCGACCACCTCGAGCTTCACCCAATCGGTGTCCAGCGCCTCACGCGCCAGCTGTGCGGTGAGCACCGCTTCGGCCGCGGTCCGACAGCCCGCCGTGTTCGGCAACGGCGCGATGTCCAGCCGTTTCAACAGATCGAGCACGCCGGTGCCGCCCGCGGCGTCGACGCGCCGCATCGCCACCGTGGTCAACTCGGTGCCGGAGGCGATCAGCGCCTCCTCCAGCACGGCCAGGTTCTCCGCGCCGCCGGTGCCCATGATCAGGCGAGAGCCGAACTCCCGGTCGGCGATTCGCAGCGGGGCGTCGGCGGGTCCGGATGCCGTCATCGCCTCAGCCACCTTGAACCGCCGTCAGCACCTCGATCTCCCAGCCGCGCCCGACCGGTTCGTCCCAGCGCGACTTGGGGAACACCGCGCCGTCCACCGCGAGCGCGACGCCCCGGCACGGCAGCCCGAGGCGTTCCAGCAGCTCGCGCACGGTCAGCGGCTCGGCGAACTCGTGCTCGTCGCCGTTCACCGTGACACCGACGGGGACGGATGACAGCGTCATCTGACTCCTCCTACAGTCGTCGAAAACCGTTGCGGGTCGGCGGCTTCCGCTTCGGGCAGCACTGCCCCGCCGAGCAGTTCGAGTACCGCGTCCACGGTGAGCGGCACGGTCAGCATGCCGTTGCGGCCGTGCCCGGTGGCCGCGACGATCCGGTCGGTGAGCCGGCCGATCAACGGCAGGTTGTCCGGGCTGCCCGGCCGCGAACCCGCGCTCGCCTCGGCGAGCTCGTATTCGCCGATGCCGGGGAACACCGCCTCCGCGTCGGCGATCAGGTCGCGGACGCCCGCGACCGTGACCGCGGTGTCGAAACCCGCCTCGTACTGGGTGGCGCCCACGACGGTCCCGTCGGCGCGCGGCACCAGGTAGACCGCACGCCCGTGCACCCGGGCCCGGATGACCCGGCGCGGCGCGGGGGCGACGCCGGGGCGACGCCGCAGGCGCAGGATCTCGCCCTTGACCGGGCGGACCGGCAGTTCCGGCCACAACGCGGCCGAGGCGGCCCCCGCGGCGAGAACGATCTGATCGTGCGGAAGTTCCGTCAGCGAGTCTACGGATTCGGCGCGCACCACGACGCCCGCCGCCTCGGCGGCCTGCCGCAACGCGGCGACCAGCTTGCGATTGTCGATCGCCGGTTCGGCGGGCGCCAGCAGCGCGGCGCGCACCGTCCTGGCCAGGCCAGGTTCCCGCTCGCGCACCGCGGCGCGGTCGAGCAGGTGCAGTTCGTGCCCGCGTCCGCCGACCCAGTCGGCCACGGTGCGCAGGTCGGCCGCGTCGGCCGCGTCCAGCGCGACGGTCATGGTCTCGTCGGCCACGAAGACCGAGACACCGGTCGCGGCCGCCACCCGGGCGGCGAACTCCGGCCAGCGGGCCAGCGACGCCGCCCCGAACTCGAGCACCCGGTCCTCGCCGGGCCAGCCCTCCGACAGCGGCGCGAGCATGCCCCCGGCCACCCACGACGCGCCCGAAGCCACGGCGGGATCGAGGAGCGTGACCGACCAACCGGTCTCGGCGGCGCGCCAGGCCACGGCCAGCCCGATGGCCCCGCCACCGACGACGGCCAGAGTCCGCATCCCGATCCACCTGCCTCCTGTTTCGCATCCCCACGGTAGCGCGGCTACGGTCGAAGGCGTGCAACCCTCCCACCCGAATCGACCCGCCTCGCCGCGGGAACGTCTGGCGAACGCGCGGCTGTATCTGTGCACCGACGCCCGCCGGGAGAAGGGCGATCTGGCCAAGTTCGCCGAGGCCGCGTTCGCAGGCGGAGTCGACATCATCCAGCTCAGAGACAAAGGGTCACCGGGCGAGGCCAAGTTCGGCCCGCTGGAGGCCAGGGCCGAACTCGGCGCGCTCGCCGAACTCAAGGCCGCCGCGCGCAGGCACGGCGGGCTGGTCGCGGTCAACGACCGCGCCGACATCGCGCTGGCCGCGACCGCCGACGTGCTGCACCTCGGGCAAGGCGACCTGCCGCCCTGGTACGCGCGCCGGATCCTCGGACCCGACGTGGTGATCGGACGATCCACGCACAATCGCGCCCAAGCCGGGCTCGCCGCGATCGATGAGCACATCGATTACTTCTGCACAGGCCCCATCTGGGCGACCCCGACCAAACCCGGCAGGCAGGCGGCGGGCCCCGAATTGATCCGCTCCACCGCGGACGCCCATCCCACCCGGCCCTGGTTCGCGATCGGCGGGATCAACGCCGACAACCTCGCGCAGGTGCTGGAAGCCGGAGCGAAGCGGGTCGTCGTGGTGCGCGCGATCACCGAGGCGCGCGATCCGGAAGCCGCGGCGCGAGAGCTGAAAACGGCACTGCTCGCGAACGCGTGAGGACCGTGGTCAGGACAGCACCTGCCCGCGGGTGAACGACAGCGCGGTCTCCACCGCCGTGTTCCCGCTCGGCGCGGGCTCCGCGACCTGCGCGCCCGGCTCGTCGACGATCCTGGCGTAATCACCCGGCCCCGCCGGATCCGAATGCAGCCAGACGAAACCGAGATCGGCGAGGTCGAGTGTGCGCGGCAGCGCGGCGGCGACGGCGTGGTCGTCACCGATCTCGGCCAGCAGCACCCGTGCGGGGGCGGCGCGCAGGGCAGGCCAGGACGCGGCGAAGCCCGGATGCAGCGGACGGGCCTCGACCTCGTCCTCGGGGACCCAGACCAACTCGACGCTCTCGCGGTTGCCGGTGGTCGGGAGGGTCATCACCGCGTCGGCGACGACCGTGGTGTAGGTCCAGCCGCTCGAGGCCGAGGCCGTCACCCGCTCGCCGCGCACCCGGACGTCGGCGGGATCGATGCCCGCCTCCTCCCACGCCTCGCGGACCGCCGCGTGCACGGGCGTCTCGTGACTGTCGCGCGCCCCGCCGGGCAAGGCCCAGGTCCCGCCTTGGTGACTCCACGGAGCGCGGTGTTGCAGCAGCACCGCCGAACCGCCTGCGGCCAGCGGAGCGCGCAGGAGCAGTCCGGCGGCGCCGAAGCGACCCCAGTGCCGCAGTCCGTCCGGGCCGCGCGACCAACCGTCACCGTCACCACGCATCTCGTACCATCCTGTTCAGCTACGGGAGCACCCCACCGCCGTTTCCTCCCAACCGGGGGTGTTTCACACGCCGCGGCGCCCGTACGACCACAATAAACTCCGCACCAACACGCACGGGTCGATCGGATATTCGGTCCAACCGTCGAGAAATCCGCGTACGCGGCCCAAACTGGGGAGGTGGACATGGCTAGCTCCGAGCCGACGACGGCCGAACTCCGGCCATCGTCCGCGCCCGAAGCCGCCGGCCGGGACGAACCGGGCGGGCTGAGCGTCGCGGTGGTGCGCGAACGTCTCGACCTGGCCAATCTGCGGTCGTTCGCCAATTCCTCACCAGGACGGCTGATCGCGCTCGGGCTGCTGCTGATCGGATTGTGCCTGGCCGCGGGCTCGGTGACCGCCGCGACCGTCGGTGACCGGCAGCAGAGCCTGGACGTCTTGCTCTACGACACCGAACCGGACGCGCATTCCGCCCACCGGCTCTACACCTCGCTGTCGATCGCCGACGCCGCCGCCAGCACCGCGTTCATCGCGGGCGGGCTGGAGCCGCAGGCGGTGCGGGACCGCTACACACAGGCGCTGGGCGAGGCGGCCGCGGAATTGGTGACCCGATCCGACAGTCCCGTCGGGCCGAACGCGGACCCGGATGCCCGGCTGCGCACGGGCATAGTCACCGGCCTGCCGGTGTACTCCGGTCTGGTGGAAACCGCACGGACGAACAATCGCAGCGGATATCCGGTCGGCGCGGCGTATTTGAGCGAAGCGTCCAACCAGATGCAGACGACGCTGCTACCGATGGCCGAAGAGCTGCACAATCATCGCTCGGCGGCGGTGACCGACGCGCAGCGCAATCACGTGCGCCCGCCCTGGGCCGCGATCGGACTGCTGATCCTCACCCTCGGCGTGCTGGTCTGGGTGCAGCGGGATCTGGCGCAACGCTGGCGGCGCGTGCTCAATCCGGGCCTGCTGCTCGCGTCGGTGTCCATGCTGATCCTGCTGGCGTGGACGGTGATCGCGGGTTCGGTGTCGGCGACGTCGATGATCAGCGCCCGCGACGACGGCGCGGTGCCCTCCTCGCGCCTGACCGAGAGCCGGATCCTCGCGCAGCAGGCGCGCGCCGCGGAGACGTTGAAACTGGTGCGCCGGGACGCGACCGGCGATTACGACCGCACCTACGACGCGGACATCGAACGGCTGGCCGATCTGATCGGCAACTACCCCTCCTCCGCGCCGGCGGCGGACGAGGTGCGCAACGCCGTTCCGGCGCTGGCGCGCTGGCGGGTGGCGCATCAGCGCATGAACGACGCGCTGGCCAAGGGCGATTTCAACAGCGCGGCCGTGGTGGCGACCGGGCCCGGCTCGGCGGACGCCACCGTGCAGGTGGAGGCGCTGGATCGTTCGCTCGAGCAAGGCATCGCCGAGACCAGGGACACCCTGCGCGGCAAGATCTCCCAGGCCGCACGCGTCTTGGACTTCCTGGGCGCGGGAGCGATGGTGCTCGGCATTCTGGCGGCAGGCTATGTCGGACTGGGCATATGGCCCCGGCTTCGGGAGTACCGATGAGATCCGCGCGCGGCATTCTGGTGGCCGCCCTCCTCGTGGTAGCGCTGACGAGCGGTTGTGCGAGCGATTCCAGCGCGCCGGTGTCGACCAAGACGCCGAAGTACACCGACCCCCCGTTTCCCGCCAGAGCGGTTCCGGTGCTCACCGATTCGCCGGTTCCGCCTCCGCCGGGCACACCGCGATGCGGCGATCCGACCGCCAGCTTGCGCCCGACCGGCGCGGGGGCGGGCGCGCGCGGACCGACCATCGATGCGATCCGGGCGCGCGGGCGGTTGCTGGTCGGCCTGGACACCGGCAGCAATCTGTTCAGCTACCGCGACCCGGTCTCCGGCGCCATCGTCGGTTTCGACGCCGACATCGCCAGGGAGGTGGCCCGCGACCTGCTCGGCAGCCCGGATCTGATCGAGTTCCGCAGCCTCGGCTCCGCCGAGCGCGAGACGGCGTTGCAGAACCGCACCGTGGACCTGGTCGCCAAGACGATGACGATCAATTGCGAACGGCGCGAGAAGGTCGCGTTCTCCACCGTCTACCTGCACGCGAATCAGCGGGTGCTCGCGGTGAAGAACTCCGGGATCCGGAGCCTGGCCGATCTGGCGGGCCGCCGGGTGTGCATCGTCAGCGGCACCACGTCGCTGGAACACATGCGGCGCGACCAGCCCGCCGCGACCATCCTCACCGTGCCGAGCTGGGCCGATTGCCTGGTCGTCCTGCAACAGCGCCAGGTCGACGCGGTCAGCACCGACGACGCCGTCCTCGCCGGTCTGGCCGCGCAGGACCCGTACACCGAGTTGGTCGGTAGCAGCATCAGCGAAGAGCCGTACGGCATCGGCATGACCAAAGGCAACGACGATCTCGTGCGATTCGTCAACGGCACGCTGGAACGCATCCGCAACGACGGCACGTGGGTCGGGCTGTACCAGAAATACCTCACCATCCTCGGTCCCGTTCCCGCCCCGCCCGCCCCCACCTATCAGGATTGACCGGCCGATGAGCACACGGCCCGCCCCCGAGCCCGACCCGGACGAAACCGCCCCGGGACGGCCCGGCCCGGCCGAGGTGTTCGAGGGCGGATGCACCGGATCGGCCGCGCGTCGCCCGGGCGCGAAACCGCCGCGCGCTGATCACGCGGGGGCACAGCACGCGGACGGTCACTCTCCAGCAGCAGGGCGACGGTCGAGCTCGATCAATCCGGAATCGGCGGCCGCCGAGGGCCTTCAACACACGGCACTTACGTCGGCCGACCGTACGGCTCCCTCGCTCGGCACGGTCGCCTGGGACCGCGCCGAGGACACGGACCCGCCGGATGCGGCGCGGGAGCCACGGGGCGCTCGCGACACCGCGCCCCCGATCTCCGGCGAAGCACCGAGCGGCACCGGCGACGAACAGCTCACCGCACCGCCGACCGGCACCCCGGTCGCCGGGCCAGAAGCGTCGTCCGTGGAATCGGCACAGACGGCGGACGAGCCGGACTCGGACGCCACCCGCATGCAGGTCAACCGACCGGGCACACCATCGAGCACGATCGCATGGACGCGCGGCTCCGGACCGGAGAAGCCACCGCCGCCCGCGGCGCACGAAGTCCCCGGCACGGAAAAGGCGCGCGAGCAGCCGAGCACCGCTGCGGCGGGACACGACGAAACGCGCCGCAGCCCCTCGGAACCCACGTCGTCACCCACGTCGTCCCCGCAGCGCACCTCCGGACGCAGCGTGCGCACGGCGCGAACCCGCCCCGCGGTACGACGGCTCGGCGCGGGACTCGTGCCGATCCCCACGGTGACGCCGGCGGATCCCCGCGACGCCGTGCTCGCCGACGCCGTGGTCTCCGAGGGCAGGCGATTCTGCTGGCGCTGCGGCAAACCGGTCGGCCGGGCGACGGCGACCCGGCCCCCGACCACGGCGGGCACCTGCGCGACTTGCGAGGCGTCGTTCGACTTCCGGCCCACGCTGCACGCGGGCGACATGGTGGCGGGGCAGTACGAGATCCAGGGGTGCATCGCCCACGGCGGACTCGGCTGGATCTACCTGGCGATCGACCGCAATGTCAGCGACCGCTGGGTGGTGCTCAAGGGCCTGCTGCACGCCGGTGACGGCGAAGCGCAGGCGGTGGCCATGGCCGAACGCCAATTCCTGGCCGAGGTGGCGCATCCCAGCATCGTCAAGATCTACAACTTCGTCGAGCACACCGGTGCGGACGGCACACCCGTCGGCTACATCGTCATGGAGTACGTGGGCGGCCGTTCGCTGCGCGACATCCTCGACTCCTACGAACGCCCCAAGCGCATGCCGGTCACCGAGGCGATCGCCTACCTGCTGGAGATTTTGCCCGCGCTGGACTACCTGCACTCGACCGGTTTGACCTACAACGACCTCAAACCCGACAACATCATGGTCACCGAGGACCAGGTGAAGCTGATCGATCTCGGCGCCGTCGCCACCATCGACGCATACGGAAACCTGTACGGCACGAGGGGATTCCAGGCGCCGGAGATCGCGCGCACCGGCCCGACCGTCGCCTCCGACATCTACACCGTCGGGCGCACGCTGGCCGTGCTCACCCTGCACCTGCCCTCGGAGCACGGACGCTATCTCGACGGGCTCCCCGCTCCTGCCGACGAGCCGGTGCTGGCGCGCTACGAGTCCTTCCATCGTCTGCTGCTGTGCGCCACCGACCTGGACCCGCGCCGCCGCTTCCCCTCCGCGCGTGCGATGTCCGCACAGATGTCGGGCGTTCTGCGGGAGATCCTCGCGCTGGAGACCGGCACCGAGCATCCCCAGCTGTCCACCGTCTTCACGCCGCCGCGAGCCAGTTTCGGCACCGAGGAGCTGATCAGCCAGACCGACGCCTACACCGACGGCCGCCCCCGCAGCAGCCTGCTGGACGCGCTCGAGGTGGTGGCGGGACTGCCGATCCCGCTGCTCGATCCGGCCGATCCGTCGGCCCCGTTGCTCTCGGCCGCGGTGCATCCCGAGCCGTCCCACGCGCTGGAGGCGCTGCGCGACGCACGCGAGCGAGCCGACGCCGATCCCGGCAACGCCCCGGCGACGCTCGATCTGGAACTCGCCCTCGCCGAGGCGCGCGTGCGGCTCGATCTGCGGGAATCGGCCACGGTGCTGGATCTGCTCGCGCGTCTGCCGGAAGGGGAGTGGCGGGTGAGCTGGTATCGCGGCATGGCCGAACTGCTCGACCGGGAGTACGAGCGCGCCTTCTCGAACTTCGACGAGGTATTCCGCGTGCTCCCCGGCGAGCTCGCCCCGCAGCTCGCGCTGGCCGCCACCGCCGAACTCGTGCTCCAGCACTGGGATTCGCCGGACCCGGAGCAATGGCGCGCCTACGCCGAGAAGGCCTACGAGACGGTCTGGCGCACCGACCGCACCGTGGTGAGCGCCGCCTTCGGGCTGGCCAGGCAGTTGGCCGCGGACGACCGGGCGGCGGAGGCCGTACAGGCGCTGGACGCCGTGCCCGCGTCGTCCCGGCATTTCACCACCGCGCGGATGACCGCCGTGCTGTTCCTGCTCACGGCGGCGCCGGTAGCCGACCTCGACGAAGCCACCCTGCACATCTCGGCATCGCGGGTGTCGAGTCTGCCCGCGAGCGAGAGCCGCGCGATGCAGATGCGGGTGCTGGTGCTCGGCGCGGCCTTGGCGTGGCTCCAGTCGGGCAACAGGCCGAAGCGTCCCGATGCCACGCTGTTCGGCGCGCCTTTCACCGAGCGCGAACTGCGGGCGGGCACCGAGGCGGGGCTGCGCTCCCTGGCGCGCGGCGCACCCGATCGCAAGCACCGCTACGCGCTCGTCGACCTGGCCAACATGATCCGCGCGAAGACCTGGATCTAGCCGAGCCGCTCGACCACTTGCCGGGCGGCACGCGCGATGGCCAGTTCCTCGTTGGTGGGCACCACGAGCACCGCGACCGGCGCGCCGGGCGGCGAAATGCGCCGCGCGGCACGGTTTCGCGCGGTGTTGGCCGCGGGATCGACTTCGATGCCGAAGCCGGTGAGGCCGGCCAGCGCGTCCGCGCGCACCTGCGGGCTGTTCTCGCCGACTCCGGCGGTGAAGGTGATCGCGTCGACCCCGCCGAGTTCGATCAGGTAGGCCCCCAGATAGCGCCGTAGCCGATGGATGTACACGTCGTAGGCCAGCCGCGCGGCCTCGTCCCCGCTGTCGATGAGACGCCGCAGTTCGCGGAAATCGTTCACGCCGGACAGACCCTTGATGCCGGAATCGCGATTGAGCAGAACGTCGATCTGGGCGATGTCCAAGTGCGCGGACCGGGCCAGATGCGCGACGATGCCGGGGTCGAGATCACCGGACCTGGTGCCCATCACCAAGCCTTCCAGCGGGGTGAGCCCCATGCTGGTGTCGACCGGCTGCCCGCCGCGGATGGCCGAGGCCGACGCGCCGTTGCCCAGATGGAAGACGATCTGGTTCAGCTCGCCCGGGTCGCGCCCGAGCAGTGCGGCCGCACAACCGGACACGTACTCGTGCGACGTGCCGTGGAAGCCGTACTTCCGGATGCCGTGCGCGGCGGCCACCTTGGCGTCGATGGCGTAGGTCTTCGCGGCGGCGGGCAGGCCGTGGAAAAACGCCGTGTCGAACACGGCGACCTGCGGCACGCCCGGCAACAGCACACGCGCGCTCTCGATCCCGGCGACGTTGGCCGGATTGTGCAGCGGCGCCAGCGCAGCGAGGTCGGAGATCGCGGCGACCACGTCGTCATCGATCAGCGTGGGCCGGTAGAACACCTCGCCGCCGTGCACCACTCGGTGCCCGACCGCGCGCACGCCCTCGCGCACCAGGTCGTGGCCCGTCGCGGCGAACGTGTCGAAGACCAGCCGCAGCCCGGCGGCGTGGTCGGCGATCGGCTCCCTGCGCTCGGTGGTCTCGCCGTCGGCGCGATGCTCGAGTCCGCCCTCGTCCTCGCCGATCCGCTCCACCATGCCGGAGGCCGCGACCACGCTCGAATCCGGATCCAGGAGCTGGTATTTGATCGACGAGGAACCGGAGTTGATCACCAGCACCATGCCCTCGGCCGTCTCGCTCATCGCGCCTCCTGTATCCCGTGGGCCCGCCGCACTCGCTCGGCAACCACGATCACGACGCGCTTGTTCCGCGCCGCGGCGGTGGGCGCGCGCATCAGCTCTCCTGCGCCTGGATGGCGGTGATCGCCACGGTGTTGACGATGTCGGCCACCAGCGCACCCCGCGACAGGTCGTTGACCGGCTTGCGCAGGCCCTGCAGCACCGGGCCGATCGCGATCGCGCCCGCGCTGCGCTGCACCGCCTTATAGGTGTTGTTGCCGGTATTGAGATCGGGAAACACGAACACCGTCGCGCGGCCCGCCACCTCGGAATCGGGCAGCTTGGCGTCGGCGACGGTCGGTTCGATCGCGGCGTCGTATTGGATCGGCCCCTCCACCGGCAATTCCGGCGCGCGTTCCCGCGCCAGCTTGGTCGCCACCCGCACTTTGTCCACGTCGGCCCCGCTGCCCGATTCACCGGTCGAATACGACAGCATCGCCACGCGGGGCTCGATGCCGAAGCGGCCGGCGGTCGCCGCCGAGGAGATCGCGATATCGGCCAGCTGTTGCGCCGTCGGATCCGGCACGACCGCGCAGTCGCCGTACGCGAGCACCCGGTCGGCCAAGCACATCAGGAACACGCTGGAGACCGTGGACACCCCTTCCACCGTCTTGATGATCTCCAGCGACGGCCGGATGGTGTGCGCCGTGGTGTGCGCCGCGCCGGAGACCATGCCGTCGGCGATCCCCTTGTACACCATCATGGTGCCGAAATACGAGATGTCCGCGACGGTCTCGCGGGCCCGCTCCAGCGTCATGCCCTTGTGTTTGCGCAGCTCGGCGTACTCGGCGGCGAACTCGTCCAGGTAGCCGGAGGTGCGTGGGTCGAGCACCTGCGCGGCGGAGACGTCCACCCCGAGTTCGGCGGCCCTGGCTCGCACCGTCGTCTCGTCGCCCAGGATGACCAGGTCGGCGATCTTGCGCTGTAGCACCCGTCCCGCCGCGCGCAAGATGCGGTCGTCGTCGCCTTCCGGCAGCACGATCCGCTTGCGATCGGCTCGCGCGCGTTCGATGAGCTGATATTCGAACATCTGCGGCGTGACCACCGGGCTGGGCGGAACGTCGATGCGCCGCAACAACTCGACGGCGTCCACGTGTTCTTCCATCAGCGCCAAGGCGGTGTCCACCTTGCGCGGGTTGCCCGCGGACATGCGGCCGCGGGTGCGGTAAGCGGCGCCCGCGGTGTCGTAGGTGCCGAGCTCGGTGGTGAGGATCGGCAGCTTCGGCTTCAAGCCGGTCATCAGCCGGGCCACCGCGGGGTGCGGCAGCAGGCCGCCGTTCATGATGATGCCCGACAGCGACGGAAAGCCCTCCGCCTCGTGCGCATTGACGACGCTGAGCAGCACGTCCGACCGATCGCCCGGCGCGATCACCACGACGCCCTCTTCCAGCCGTTCCAGGATGTGCTCGGCCGTCATGCCGCCGACCATGATCCGCAACGCCTCGCGGTGCAGCAATTCCGGGTCGCCGCTGTACATTTCGCCGCCGATGGCGGCGCACAGCTCGGCCATGGTGGGCGCGATCAGCAGTGGCACCTCGGGCAGCGTCCAGGAGGGGACCTCGAAGCCGCGCAGCGCCGCCGCGACCTCGTCCAGCCGCCGCGGATCGCACCGATTGGCGACGATGGCGACCAGCTGCGCGTGCTCGTGGGCCAGCTCGGCCGCGCACAGCTCGGTCAGCTGCTCCACCTCCTCCGGGGTGCGTCCCGCGCCGCGGACCACCAGCAGCACCGGTGCGCCCAGGTTGACCGCGATCCTGGCGTTGAAGCGCAGCTCGCTGGGGCTGGCCACGTCGGTGTAGTCGCTGCCGACCACGACCACCGCGTCACACAGCTTGGCGACCTCGTGGAAGCGCAGGACTATCTCGCTGATGGCCGCGTCCGGGTCGGCGTGCACCTGCTCGTAGGTGGTGCCGATGGCCTGCGCGTAGTCGATGTCGGCCGTGCTGTGCTCGAGCAGCAGTTCGAGGATGTAGTCGGGCTCGGTGGTCGAGCGCGTGATCGGCCGGAACACCCCGACCCGCGCGGTCGTCGCGCACAGCATCTGCAATACCCCGAGAGCCACCGTCGACTTGCCGGTGTCGCCCTCGGGAGAGGCGATGTACACGGCGGATAGAGCGTTGTCGGCCATGCCCGAGAGCTTAGTGAACCAGCGGCAACCGGGCCGCTCCGCGCGACGGTCGTCACCCCGGTTCCCCGCGCCGCTATAGTCCGGGCATGGCTGAGCATTTTCCGGATCGGCAGTGGGGTTCGCGCACCAATCTGTTCGCCCGCGCGGCAAGCAGATTCGCCGCGACCAAGCCCGGCTCCCGGCTCGTCCGCGCCCTCACCCCGCTGGACCGCGCGGTACTGGAGCGCACCGGCGCCAAGTACACCGTGCTCGGCCCGATCGGCGCGCCGGTCGTCCTGCTCACCACCATCGGCCGCAAATCCGGCCGACCGCGCACCCAGCCGCTGCTGTACGTGCACGACGGCGACACCCTCTACGTGATCGGCAGCAATTTCGGCCAGGCGCACCACCCCGCCTGGACCGCCAACCTCCTGGCGAACCCCACCGCGACGGTGGCGATCGCGGGCGAACGCATCCAGGTGACCGCCACCCCCATCCAAGACCCCGACAAAGACGCCATCTTCCAACGCTTCGTCGACATCACCGGCGCCTACGCCGCCTACCGCACCCGCACCACCCGCGACCTCCGCATCTTCGCCCTCCGCCGGGCATAGCCGCACGAGTGGCACACCACTGCGGCATCGGCCGAGAAGACCTCGTCGTGGTGTGCCACTCGTGAAGGTCAGGCCAGGGCGCGGAGGCGGGGGGCGAGGTCGCGCTGGAAGAGGTCGAGGAAACGGCGCTGGTCGTGGCCGGGGGCGTGGAACACGAGGTGGTTGAGACCGGCGTCGAGGTAGGGCTTGATCTGCTCGACCGCCTGGTCGGGGTCGCCCGCGACGATCCAGCGCTTGGCGATCTGTTCGATGGGCAGCGCGTCGGCGGCGGCCTCCATCTCGATCGGGTCGGTGATGCTGTGCTTCTGCTCCGCGGTGAGCGAGAGCGGCGCCCAGAACCGGGTGTTCTCCCTGGCCAGCTCCGGATCGGTGTCGTAGGACAGCTTGATCTCGATCATCCGGTCGATGGTGTCGACGCTGCGCCCGGCCTTCGCCGCGCCCTCGGCGACGGCGGGCAGCAACTTCTCGGTGTAGAGGTCCATGCCCTTGCCCGAGGTGCAGATGAAGCCGTCGCCCGCGCGTCCGGCGTACCGCGCGACCAGCGGGCCGCCCGCGGCGATGTAGATCGGGATGCCGCCCTTGGGCACGTCGTAGATGGAGGCGCCGACGGTCTTGTAGTACTCGCCGTCGTAGTCGACGCGGTCGCCGGTCCACAGGGCGCGCATCAGGTCGACCGATTCCCGCAGGCGCGCGAAACGCTCCTTGAATTCCGGCCACTCGCCGGTGTATCCGGTGGCGATCTCGTTGAGCGCCTCACCGGTGCCGACACCGAGCATGACGCGATCCGGGTACAGGCAGCCCATGGTGGCGAACGCCTGCGCGATCACCGCGGGGTTGTAGCGGAATGTCGGGGTGAGCACCGAGGTGCCGAGCTGGATGCGCTGGGTTCGCTCGCCCACCGCGGCCATCCAGGCCAGCGAGAAGGGCGCGTGCCCGCCCTTGTGCCGCCAGGGCTGGAAATGGTCGCTCACGGTGGCGCTGTCCAAGCCGTGTTCTTCGGCCAGCACCGCGATCTCGACGAGTTCACGGGGGCCGAACTGCTCCGCCGATGCCTTGTATCCGAGCTTGAGTCCGCTCATCTGCCACGCTCCTCGCGTTTTGTTTCGCCGCCATCGCGATCCGTCCTCGACAGTAGTCAACCCTGCCGCCTCCGCGCCGACGGCATGACGCGGATGATCTTCCCAGCGAGAGAACGCCGCGCCGGGGGCGAAATGTTTCTGCGCCGGATGCCGCGACCGGTCGGCGGCGTTTCCGTGGCGCGGCGATAGCGGATAATGGCCCGCGTGACCGCAGACGACGAGCCGATCCTGTCCTACCTGACCGATATGGACGGCGTGCTGGTGCACGAGGACCACCTCATCCCGGGCGCCGACAAGTTCCTCGCCGAACTGCGCGCCAACGAGACGCCGTTCCTGGTGCTGACGAACAACTCGATCCGAACCCCGCGTGACCTGCAGGCACGACTGCGGCACACCGGGCTCGACATCCCGGAAGAAGCGATCTGGACCTCGGCCCTGGCCACCGCCACCTTCCTCAACGAACAGCGTCCGAACGGCACCGCCTACGTGGTGGGCGAATCCGGGCTCACCACCGCGCTGCACGAGATCGGCTACGTGCTGACCGACAGCGATCCGGACTACGTCGTCCTCGGCGAGACCCGCACGTACTCCTTCGAAGCGATCACCACCGCGATCCGGCTGGTGGAGCGCGGCGCCCGTTTCATCGCGACCAACCCGGACCCGACCGGGCCGTCCCGCGAGGGTTCGCTGCCCGCGACCGGCTCGGTGGCCGCGCTGATCACCCGTGCCACCGGACGCGACCCGTACTACGTCGGCAAGCCGAACCCGCTGATGATGCGCTCCGCGCTGCGCCGCATCGGCGCGCATTCCCAGTCGACGGTGATGATCGGCGACCGGATGGACACCGATGTCATCTCGGGCTTGGAAGCGGGCATGCGCACCATCTTGGTCACCTCGGGCATCTCGACCCGCGCGTCGTTCGAGGCCTACCCCTACCGCCCCACCATGGTGGTGGACTCCGTCGCCGACCTGATCGGGAAGACCAGGTCCCCGTTCACCGCATGAGCGGATCGTCCGGCTGACACGGCTATCGACGAGAGAAACGCACGCCGCCAACCACTGCTCGCGACGAGATCCGCCAGTTCGCCGCCTGGTTACCTACTACACCCCTCGGAAGTCGCCCAACGCAGCCGGACAGACGCCAATCCGCGGCAACCCTTGTCGAGCGGACGGCGAGCCGGGCTCGAACGGCCTTCCGTGCCCCCACCTGCTGCGCCACACGAACCGGCGATGTGCGCTGCCGCTGCACGCGATTCGCCGTTGCCGCGGCTAGTCGCCGTCCGTGGTGATCGCATCGACCGCGGCGGACAGCGCGGTGAGCGCCTCGACCGCGCGCGCGAGGTGCTCCCGGCCGAGCTCGTCCACGAGCCGTTCGGCCAGCACCTCGTGTTGTGGATTGATGCGGCGTACCGCGGCTAGGCCCGCGTCGGTAATCGCGACGAGTTTCGCGCGCCGGTGGGCGGGATTGGGACGGTATTCGGCGAGCCCCTTGTCCACCAGCAGATCCGCGATGCGCTGGACGCTCTGGCGGGTGATGCCCATCTCGCGGGCGATGCCCGCGACGGGCAGCGGCGCGCGCGTCACCGCACCCAGCACCTGCCACCAAGCGGCGGTCAGGCCCGCCGGGCGCGCCAGTTCCTCGGCCACCGCGAGGAACTGACCGTTCAAACGGAACGAGGTGATCGCCGCCGCGGCGAACAGTTCCTGTTCAGGGGTCATGCGTCCGCCTCCCGCTGCCGGTGATCCGGCCGGATCACCGGCGATTATCGCTTACGCGTGCTGCGCGTCGTACTCCGCGAGCACCGCCCAGCCGGCCGGATCGGCGTGCGCGAACAATCGGTACCAGCCGTCCAGCACGTGCGGCTCGTACACGCCGAGCCTGCCGAGCACCTCACGCGCGAATTCGAACGGCGCGCTCGCACTGGCGGTGATCACGTCGCCGTCGGTGACGGCAGGGGCCTCGACGTAATGGTCCGCACCCGAATATCCGCTGTAGGCGAGGAATTCCGCGACGTTGCTCGTGTGCTTGCGAGTATCCAGCAGACCCGCCTTGGCCAGCCCGAAGGTCGCGCCGCAGATCGCGGCGACCGGAACGCCCGCGCCGACGAATTCGCGCGCCTTGCGCGTGAACGGATCCAGTTCCGGCCCCTCCCAGGTCTCCGCGCCCGGCAGGATCAGCATCGCGCTGTCCGCGGGCGTGAGGTCGGCGAGCGCGACGTCCGGCACGATGCGCAGGCCACCCATCGTGGTGATCGGCTCCGCGGTCGGGCCGACCGTCCGCACCCGCCACGTTCCCGGCTCCCGATGCCAGCTGGGCTTGTTGATGTGCGCGGTGGCCGCGCCCACCTCCCAATCGGCGAGCGTGTCGTAAACGGCCATGTGCACTGTCTTCATTGCCATGACAGTATGCTGTCATATTTGACAGCATACTGTCAATGAACTCGCGGTCGGGCCGACTCGCCGGACCGGCAACTACGCTGAGGGCATGCGGATTTCGGTGGCGGCGGACGAGCGGGTGGGAATAGCCGCGGAACTGGTCGATGAACTGGGCAAGCGCGGCCACGACCTCGTGCTGCACGGGGCGCTGTCCACCGAGGAGCGCGACGACTGGGCGTGGGCCAGCGAGGCGGCGGCCCGCGACGTCGCGTCCGGACACGCCGACCAGGCCGTCGTCTGCTGCTGGACCGGAACGGGCGCCTCGATCGCGGCCAACAAGGTCGCCGGCGTCCGCGCCGCACTCTGCGCCGACGCCTCGACCGCGGCGGGCGCCCGCACCTGGAACGACGCGAACGTCCTCGCGCTGAGCCTGCGGTCGACCTCCAGCGCCGAACTCCGGGAGATCCTCGACGCCTGGTTCACCACCGACCCGAGTTCGTCCCCCGACGACCAGGCCAACATCGCCCATCTCGCCGACATCGAACGCACCCCCGATGCCTGACGCTCGGCCGGCACCCGGCGGCACCGCCGACCTCCGGTGAGCGACGGCCGCCCGCCCACACCCGCGTCACGACCCAGGCGATACGGTCGAGACATGTCCGCGCACAGCGCCGGTGGCACGTTCGGGAGCTATGACCTCCAACGCTTGCTGGGACGTGGCGGCATGGGTGAGGTGTGGTTGGCACACGACCGTGACGGCCGTGCCGTCGCCCTGAAGGTGCTGTCCGCGGCGTTCAGCGCCGATGCGCTCTATCGGCGACGGTTCGAGCGGGAGGCTCGGTTGGGCGCCCGGGCGCGCAACCCGCACATCGTGCCGATTCATGCGTTCGGCGAGGTGGACGGCCATCTGTTCTTGGAGATGGCCTACATCGAGGGCACCGACCTCGGCACCCGACTGAAGTCCGGGCCACTGCCGCCGGATCGGGCCGTCGACGTCATCGCCCAGGCCGCGGAGGCGCTGGATTCCGCGCATGCGGCCGGACTCGTGCACCGCGATGTGAAACCGGGCAACATACTTCTGCACCCCAGCGGTTTCGTGTATCTGATCGACTTCGGCATCGCCCGTGCCGCCGACGGCACCGCGCTCACCGCGACCGGACTGGTGGTGGGCACGCTGGGGTACATGGCGCCGGAACGATTCACCGGCACGGTCGATGCGCGGTCCGATGTCTACTCGCTGGCCTGCGTGCTCTACGAAACCCTCACCGGACAACCGCCCTATGGTGCGGGCGATCCCGCGCAGCAGATGCGCGCACACCTGATGACCGAACCGCCGCGCGTCTCCCCGGCCGTCAGCGGCGTACCGGCCGCGCTCGACGACGTCATCGCCCGGGGGATGGCGAAAGAGCCGGGCGCACGCTACGACAGCGCGGGTGAATTCGCCGCGGCGGCGTCGGCAGCCCTGAACCGGTCCGCGTCCGCGCGACCGAGCGCGCCGGTCGTGCGTTCCACGGCACCGGACAGCCGCTCGCCTACCCGGATCATGCCCGCCGCCACCTCGGCACCACCGACGCCCGGGTCCTGGTCACCCGCGTCAGCCGAGCCTCGCGATCGTCGGCGGAAGCGCCGATGGGTACCCGTTGCCGCCGGGGCGGCGCTCGTCGCCGTGGCGGTGCTGTGGCTGCTGGCAGGCGGCATCGACATCGGGCCCGCACCCATGGCCGGTCCGACGACGGGCGAAGCCACCACGTCGTCGGATCCGGTAGTGCCCTCGGCCGGCGGGCCGCCCGCCGACCCGGGCCCTGCCGTGCGCGACGGAAACTTCGCTTTCCGGGTGACCGGTGTGGTCTCCGACGCGGCTACCGCACCGGGTTCCCGCACGATCGTGACGCTGACCGTCACCAACGTGTCCGACCGCGAACAAACGCTGGTCCTCGCCGATCAACGATTGGTCACCACCAGCGGACGCTCCATCCCGCCCGACCCGGCGGGCACCGCCGGACTCGACCCGCCCGGCGACGACTTCGCGCGAATCGCTCCCGGCCGCGCAGGCACGATCCGGTTGGCCTTCGACCTGCCCGGCAAGAACAAGAACGACAAGAAGAACGACAAGAAAGACGAGGCGGCGAGCCACTTGGTCCTGCACGGCGCCCCGTCGTCGCCCGGCGTCACCGTGCCGCTCCGCTGAGCGATCGCGCGGCGGTCCGGTCAGGACAGGGCGTGATCGAGGTCGCCGAGGAGGTCTTCGACGTCTTCGAGGCCCACCGAGATGCGCACGACGCCGTCGGTCAGGCCGATGGTGGCCCGGCCTTCGGGGCCCATGGCGCGGTGTGTCGTGGTGGCGGGATGCGTGATCAGGGACTTGGCGTCACCGAGGTTGTTGGAGATGTCGATGATGCGCAACCGGTTGAGCACTTCGAACGCACGCTTCTTCGCCTGGTCTTCGGGCGCGTTCAGTTCGAAGGTGACCACGGTGCCGCCCCCGCTCATCTGGCCGGTGGCCAGCGCGTGCTGCGGATGTGATTCCAGGAACGGGTAGCGCACCCAGCTGACGGCCGGGTTGCTCTCCAGGAAGCGGGCGATGCGCAAGGCGGACTCGGTCGAATGGCGGACCCGCAGCGGCATCGTCTCCAGGCCCTTGAGCAGCGTCCACGCGTTGAACGGGCTCAGTGCCGGACCGGTGTGGCGCATCAGTGTTTTCACCGGGCCGTCGATGTAGTCCGCGGCGCCGAGGATCGCGCCGCCGAGCACGCGGCCCTGTCCGTCGATGTGCTTGGTGCCCGAGTAGACCACCACATCGGCGCCGAGCTCGAAGCCGCGTTGCAGCAGCGGAGTGGCGAACACGTTGTCCAACACGACTTTCGCGCCCGCCGCGTGCGCCAGCTCGGTCACCCGGCGCACGTCGACCAAGGTCTGCATCGGATTGGCCGGCGTCTCGAAGAACACCGCCTGGGTGGGCACCGACAGCGCCTGTTCCCACTGGTCGAGGTCCTCGCCGTCGACGAAGACGGTCTCCACGCCCCAGCGCGGCAGGATCTCGTTGCACACCACGAAGCACGAACCGAACAGGCTGCGCGCGGCGACGAGCCGGTCGCCCGCGCCCAGCAACGCGCCCAGCGCGGTGAACACCGCGGACATGCCGCTGGCGGTGGCGAAGCACGCCTCGGCGCCGTCGAGCAGGCGCATCCGCTCCTCGAACATGGCAACCGTCGGGTTGCCGTAGCGGGAGTAGACGAAGTGTTCGACCTCGCCGGTGAACGCCGCCTCGGCGGCCTCGGCGCTCTCGTAGACGAAGCCGGAGGTCAGATAGAGCGCCTCGGCGGTCTCCTCGAAGCCGGAGCGCCGCAGCCCGCCGCGCACGCCCAGCGTCGCCGGACCGACGCCGTCGGGCAGCGGCTTGTCGAACGCGCCACCGGTGATCACGACTGCCGCCAGGGCAGTCCGAGGGTACGCCAGCCCGCGCCGCCGCGATGCCCGAACTCGTCGAGCGGACCCTCGAAGCCCTCGAGCACGTTGTAGGAGGTGCGGTAACCCGCCGAGGTGGCGGTGATCGCCGCGCCAACCGAACGCTGACCGGAGCGACAGAGGAAGACGACGGGAGCGTCGGGGTCGTGACCGTCGAGCGCCTGCTTCAACTGCTCGACGAACGCCTCGTTGCGCGCGCCGGTGGAGTCGACCCATTCGATCAGCACGGTCGGCCGGTCGATCGAGCTCGTGTCGGGGACGCCGACGAACTTCCATTCCGCTTCCGTCCGCACGTCCACCAGGACGGCTTCGGGATTGTCCCGCAGCAGCTCCCACGCCTGCTGCGGAGTGATGTCACCGGCATAACTCATGTGCACCTCCTGCGAATCCGCACTTGCCGCGCCCGGGACCGAGGCGCCGCCAGGTCGTCACCCGGAGCACCCCACCGCGGAGGAGGGTTGCCGACCAGCAATGCCGGGGCTTGACACTGGTTCTCATGACCTTCGACTGAGATTGCACCGACCCGGGTCACCCTGTCAAACGCCGGCCAGGACGGCGCGAAGGCTCAGGTGCAGACCAGCCACTTGTCGCCGGACCTGGTGAGATTCCAGGTCGACGTCGCCTCCCGGCCGCCCACCGTCGTGGTCACCGTCGCCTTCCCGCGGTCGCCGTCCACCATGGCGTTGTCGATTTTCGTGATCTCGACCGGCTTTCCGGTGCCGTCCTGGCCGGCCAGCGGCGAGCGGCTCGCGTCGAAACCCTGGCACGCGGTGCCGGGCGGCGGCACGACGTCGCTGCGGTTCGAACCGTCGACGAAGTTGCGGACGGCCGCCGCGATGCGCTCGGACTCTGTGACATTTTTCTCAGCGGGCGACAGCACACCGCCGAGCACGATCGCGATCAACACGATGGCCGCCACCACCGCGGCCGCCACGAACGGGACCACCGAGCGCTTGTCGGTCTGATCGACCCGGATGATCTCGTCCTCCGGCTGCTGTTCGGTCATGACTCGATGATCCCTGGTCGGCGCGGGTATCCAGCGCTCGGCCCCCGGCTGGAACCGCGGCGGACGGCATGCGGATCTCGTCGGCCGCGATAGGCCGCACCCGAGCGGGTAAGCGACGATTGTGGCTTTCGACGGCATTCGCCGAGTCCACGCACCGACGCGGGACGGCATCGACCATCCCGATAGAATCGCGGGACGGCGGCCTGCTGTCATAGCGAATCGGCAGCTCTTCGCCGCGGCGAACGGAGCACCGTGCAGCTACGAGCCGGCATCGCCGGCGTCCGCACCGGACGGGTGCGAGAGAGCCGGTGCGTCAACTTAGCCTAAGCTAAGCCTGACGTCCTTAATTGTTTCGACCATAAAGGTGCGCGTAAAGAGATGACCGAACAGAGTGCAGCCCGCCCGCTCCGCATCGCGATCGTGGGCGCCGGACCGGCCGGGATCTACGCCGCCGACGCGTTGATGAAGTCGGACGCCGAGGTGAGCATCGACCTGTTCGAGCGCATGCCCGCCCCGTTCGGGCTGATCCGCTACGGCGTCGCGCCCGACCACCCGCGCATCAAGGGCATCATCACCGCCCTGCACAAGGTGCTGGACAAGCCGCAGGTTCGCCTGCTCGGCAACATCGACTACGGCACCGACATCACCCTCGACGACCTGCGCGCGTTCTACGACGCGGTGATCTTCTCCACCGGCGCCAACGCCGACCGCGCACTGCCTATCCCCGGCATCGATCTGGACGGTTCCTTCGGCGCCGCCGACTTCGTCTCCTGGTACGACGGCCACCCCGACGTCCCCCGCACCTGGCCGCTGGACGCGGAGAAGGTCGCCGTGCTCGGCGTGGGCAACGTCGCCCTCGACGTCGCGCGCGTGCTTGCCAAGACCGGTGACGAACTGCTGCCGACGGAGATCCCGCCGAACGTCTACAAGGGCCTGAAGGCCAACAAGGCGGTCGAGGTCCACGTCTTCGGCCGTCGGGGCCCCGCGCAGGCCAAGTTCACCCCGCTGGAACTGCGCGAACTCGACCACTCGCCCACCATCGAGGTGATCGTCGATCCCGAGGACATCGACTACGACGAGGGCTCCGAGGCCGCGCGGCGCCATTCCAAGCAGGTCGACATGGTCGCCAACACCCTCGAGCAGTGGGCCATCCGCGACGTCGGCGACCGGCCGCACAAGCTGTTCCTGCACTTCTTCGAGTCTCCCGCCGAGGTGCTGGGCGAGAACGGCAAGGTCGTCGGCCTGCGCACCGAGCGCACCCAGCTCGACGGCACCGGCAACGTCAAGGGCACCGGCGTGTTCAAGGACTGGGACGTGCAGGCGGTGTACCGCGCCGTCGGTTACCTGTCGCAGAACCTGACCAACCTGCCGTTCGACGACCAGGCGGGCACCGTGCCGAACGAAGCGGGCCGCGTGCTCGCCGACGAGAACGCCGACGGCCCCGCGCGCTACCTGCCCGCCACGTACGTCACCGGCTGGATCAAGCGCGGCCCGGTCGGCCTGATCGGCCACACCAAGGGCGACGCCAACGAGACCATCGCCTGCCTGCTGGACGACGCTCCGAACTTCACCCCGGCCGAGCGGCCCGAGCCCGAGGCCGTCACCGAGTTCCTGGAGAGCAAGGGCATTCCGTTCACCACCTGGGCCGGCTGGTACCGCCTCGACGCGCACGAGCGTTCCCTCGGCGAACCCGAGGGCCGCGAGCGCGTCAAGGTCGTCGAGCGCGAGGACATGCTGCGCGCGAGCGAACCGCACAAGGTCTGATCACACCGCAGCGCCACACTCCGCTGCCATCGCCACACCCCCGCTGTGGCAGCGGAAAATTCGACCCTGAGGCATTCTGTACAAGTGTTCGATGCCCACCTGCACATCTTCGACCCGCGGTTTCCGCTGGCCGAGAACGAGGGCTACCTGCCCGACCCGTTCACCATCGCCGATTACCGCAAGCGCATGTCGCGGTACGACGTCGCCGGCGGCGCGGTGGTCAGCGGGTCGTTCCAGGGAACGGACCAGAGCTACCTGAAGGCCGCGCTCGCCGAGCTCGGTGAGGGCTGGGTCGGCGTCACCCGCCTCGACCTGGACGCCACCGACGAGGAGATCCTCGAACTCGACCGCATCGGCGTCCGCGCGCTGCGGTTCAACCTCAAGCGGGCGGCCACCGACATCACCGGGATGACGTTGCAGGCGCTGCGCGCGTACGACCTGGCAGGCTGGCACGTCGAGGTCTACATCGACGGCACGATGCTGGCCTCGCTGCAACCGGTCATCTCCAAGCTGCCCGCGCTGTCGGTCGACCATCTGGGCATGTCGGAGGAAGGGTTGCCGTTCCTGCTCGACCTCGTCGACCGCGGAGCCAAGGTCAAGGCGACCGGTTTCGGCCGGGTCGCGATGAACGTCGCCGACACGCTGCGCCGCATCCACGCGGTGAACCCCGAAGCCCTCATGTTCGGCACCGATCTGCCCGGTACCCGCGCCGGACGCCCGTTCCGGGACTCGGATGTCGATTTGCTCTGTGACGTGGTGGGCACCGACATGCACGCGGTCCTGGAGGACAACGCGCGCGCGTTCTACCGGCTGCCCGCCCGCGAGCGCGTCGTCCGCGACGATCCGGCCCCCACGCTGCCGCTGTACCGCCCGGAACCGCCGACGCTGCGGCTGCGCCGCGACGAATTGCCGGAAAGCCAGGCGGGCGACACGATTCCGTTTCCCGCCATCGATCGGTAGCGCTCAGACCGCGAAGACACCGGCGAGCCAGACGCCGGTGGCCAGCAACGCGCCGAAGAGTTCGATCAGCATGGACAGGCCGACGCCCTTCAACGCGTGCACCGTCGCCTGCCACGCCTGCCGGTTGGCGCGCAGCCGCTGGAATTCCGAAAGGTAGACGCCGAGAACGAACCCCAGGAACAGGCCGATCACCGGGATCACGAAGAAGCCGACGACGCCGAGCACCGCGCCGAGGAAGAGCGACCGATTCGACACCCCCGCGTCCTTCATCCTGCGGCCGGGCCAGGTGTATTTGACGACGCCGGAAATCACCAGTAGCAGCGCGCTGATCGCGAAAACCGTCCAGGCCGTGGCGCCTCCGGTCAGGAAAGCCCAGACGGCGATGGCCGCGAAGATCAGGATGACACCGGGCAGGATCGGCACCACGATCCCGACCAGGCCGACCAGGATCGCGAGACCGGCGAGAAGGTTGTACCACCCCTGATCAGACAGCGCTTCCACACGTGCAGCCTAGAGGCGGGCACCGGCCCGGGCGAGCCGTAACGGCGCGGCGTTATTGTCATACTGTCAATACACCCCTCCCGGTCCCGTCCGGGAGGACGCACCGGCCACCGGTGCGCTGGATCAACGACGAACCGAGGTAGGGCGTGAGTACTCCATCCACCGCCGAGCAGGGCCCGCTCGCGGGCATCAAGGTCATCGAGTTGGCCGGCATCGGCCCTGGCCCGCACGCCGCGCTGCTGCTCGCCGATCTGGGCGCCGACGTGGTGCGGGTGCAGCGCGCGGGCCAGTTGCCGGGTGGTTTCGACCGCCCCCAACTGCGCGGCCGGACCATCGTCGAGGCCAACCTCAAGGACCCCGCCGACATCGAGAAGGTGCTGGGCCTGATCGAGAAGGCCGACGTGCTGATCGAAGGCTTCCGCCCCGGTGTCACCGAGCGCATGGGTCTCGGTCCGGACGACGCGCTCGCCCGCAACCCGCGACTGGTCTACGGACGGATGACCGGCTGGGGCCAGGAAGGGCCGCTGGCCGACCGCGCCGGCCACGACATCAACTACATCTCCATCACCGGCGTGCTGCACGCCATCGGCCGCAAGGGCGAACGCCCGGTTCCGCCGCTGAACATGGTGGGCGATTTCGGTGGCGGCTCGATGTTCCTGGTGTTCGGCATCCTCGCCGCGCTGGTCGAACGGCAGCAGTCCGGCAAAGGCCAGGTGATCGACGCGGCCATGGTCGATGGCGCGCTTGCCCTTTCGCACATGATCTGGGGCATGCGCGGCGCGGGCGCGTGGTCCGACGAGCGCGGCGTGAACCTGCTCGACACCGGCATGGCGTTCTACGACACCTACGAAACCTCCGACGGCAAGTACATGGCGGTCGGCGCGATCGAACCGCAGTTCTACGCGCAATTGCTCGCCGGACTGGAGATCGACCCCGAGGGCCTGCCCTTCCAGCTCGACCCCGCCGGGCAGGAAACCCTGAAAAAGCTTTTCGCCGAACGTTTCCGGACCAAGACGCGGGACGAATGGGCCGAGATCTTCGTCGGCACCGACGCGTGCGTCTCCCCGGTGCTCACGTTCGACGAGGCCACGCGCAACGAGCACATCGCGGCTCGCGGTTCGTTGCTGAAGCTGGAGGACATCACCCAGCACGCCCCCGCACCGCGATTCTCCCGGACTCCGAACGGGATTCCGACCCCGCCGCCCACCACCGCGACCCCGATCGAGTCGGTCTGGGCCGACTGAGCGCCTGCGGGGTGGCGCACCCGCCGCGGCACCCCGCCACTCGATCGATACCTTGCCGCGCTCGATAATTGAAAGTTGCAACAGACCAACCGGTTCGACAGTGTCGCACCGGGCCTGCCATACTGTCCGCGAGCAGGCGGCTTTCGAGAATCGCGGATGCACCCGGACATCGTCCGGTCCGCTCCTTGACCGCCGCTCTAGGTGGAGGCCTCGGCGCCGTGCGAGCTTTCGTCCGCCGCCCGAACACGAGGTGGGCCAGTCCCGAGGGGTGACCGGCCATTCGTGCCCGGCGGCGCTCGGAGGGGAGTGCCGCCGGCGGAGGCTCTCCCCAACGTCACAACGCCCCCGCGCGGCGGCGAGATCGCCTCAGTAGCAGGTCAACGGCGTCAACGGATCCGCGGCGCGGGGGGTAAGCGCCGCATAGGCGGACGCGATGGCCTTGACCGCCAAACGCAATTCGGGCTCCCGGTGGGTGAACGGCAGCCGGAGGAACCGCTCGAACGCGCCCTGCACGCCGAATCGAGGCCCGGCCGCGAGCAATACGCCGTGGTTGGGCGCCGTGGCGGCCAGCGCCGTGGAAACCGAGGTCGGCAGCTGCGCCCACACCGACATGCCGCCCGCGCCGACGGTGACGCGCCAGTCCGGCAGTTCTTCGGCGAGCGTGTCCAGCAGAGCGGCGCGCTGCGAACGCAACTGGTCCCGGCGGCGGTCGAGGATCGTCTCGGCGTGCTCGAGCAGGTGCACGGTGGCCAGCTGGTCCATCACCGGGGTGCCCAGGTCGACGGTGGAGCGGATGCCGAGCAGCTTGGTGATCAGCGCCTGATTGGTCCGAATCCAGCCGACGCGCAGACCGCCCCAGAACGATTTCGAGGCCGAGCCGATGGTGACGATCTCGGAGCCCTTGGCGAAGGCCGCGACCGGCGGCGGTGTGCGGTCCGCGTCGAGCCCGAGATCCGCCATGGATTCGTCGATCACGACGGTCATCCTGGTGTCCCGCGCGATGGCGGCCAGTTCGGCTCGGCCGTCGGCGTCGAGCAGCAGGCCGGTCGGGTTGTTGTAGTCCGGCACCAGGTAGGCCAAGCTCGCCGCGGTCTGCCGGGCGGCGCTGCGGATTCCGTCCAGATCCCAGCCGCCCGCCGGGTCCTCCGGGCGCAGCGGCACCGGCACCGGCCGGGCGCCGACGTCGCGAATCGCCTCGATGGCGTTCGGATAGGTCGGGTGGTCGATGAGCACGCGAGCGGCGGGCGCCGTGAGCACGTTCAGCAGCAGCCGCAGGCCGTGCTGGGCGCCGAGGGTGACGAGGATCTGATCGGGCTCGGTCGGCAGCCCGCGCGCGGTGTAGCGGCGGGCGATCGCCTCGCGCAGCGCCAGCACGCCGACCGGGTCCATGCCGTGCGTGCCGAGGTAGGCCGGAATTCCCTCCAGGGCCGCCGAATACGCGTCCTGCATCTCCAGTGGGGCGGCCATGGCGGCATAGGTCATGTCGATGGTGGGCAGCTCCGGCGAGCCCATCATCGCCAGGATGCTCCTGGCCGGTTTGACGCCGTCGTGCTGCACGTCGCGGGGCAGGGCCACCGTGCTGCGCGATCCCTGGCGGCTGATCAGGTAGCCGTGCTCGCGCAGCAGCGCGTAGGTGGAGGTGATGGTGGTGCGGCTGACTCCGAGGGTGGCGGCGAGATCACGCTCGCTGGGCAAGGCGACGCCCAGCGGTGCGCGACCGTCGTGAATCAGCAGCCGGATGCCCTCGGCGAGCGCCAGGTATGCCGGGCGGGCGGAGCGCCGCCCCGCCGAATCCGGATCACCGTCGTGCGCGTGCCGCCAATGGCCCAGATCGCGGGCCAGACTGCCCGCGCCGATCACTCTTGTCGCCATGCGGTCCAGTATCGACCGATTGGATATTTCTTGGCAAGGCCAGTGACGCGCACGCTGGCAGACATGACCGCCCTCGCCACCTTGCTCCTGGTCGCCGTGTTCGGCTACCTGATCCACCGCTTCGCGCCCGGACGCGACGAGCGCGCCTTCCGTCTCGAACGCTTCCACCCGGGCACACCGATGTCCGACCAGACGCCGTCGTACTACGATCACCAGCGGCGATACTCGGATCTGGTCGCGATCCACAGCCGTGGCGACGTGCCGGACCCGGATTCGCACGGCAGCGCGAAGACCCAGGGAGCCAGGTCGGAGTCACTCGCGTACACGCACGGAAAACCGTTCCGGAAAGCCACGGCTCCCGAACCAGGCCAGTGTGGCGGCCGCCCGAATCCGGCCAGGTGACCTCTGGTGGTCCACCACGGCGAAGCCTTGCGCCACCGGCTCACACCTCCGCCCATCGAAGTCCAGTTTCGCGAAACTGGACTGGCCGTTGCGAATTTGTCGGTCCACCGGTGCAGACTTGGCTCATGAGTGACGCCACGAGCCTCGCTGCCGATCGCCCGGCGATCGAGGCCACCGGTCCGGTGACGGATCCCGTGGTCTCCGGCTCTCCCGCACTGTCCGGCCCGGTCGCGGCGACGCTGTTCGACACCGCGATCGGCTGCTGCGCAATCGCGTGGAGCGGCGCAGGGGTGATCCGATTCCAGCTCCCGGAGGCGAGCCCGGCGGCCACCCGAGCGCGCATCACGCGCGCTCGCGCGGGCGAGAAACTCCCCGAGGAGCCACCCACCGACGCCATCGCCGAGGCCATCGCGGGCATCCGTGCCCATCTCGCGGGGGAACTCGACGACCTGCGCTGGATCGCCGTGGACACCAGCGGGATCCCGGAGTTCCACCGCGCCGTCTACACCGTCACGCGTGCCATCGATCCCGGCCACACCCTCAGCTACGGCGCGGTCGCCCACCGAGTGGGCGCACCCGGCGCCGCCCAGGCGGTCGGACAGGCTCTGGGCCGCAACCCGATCCCGCTGATCATCCCGTGCCATCGCGTACTCGCCGCCGACCACGCCTTGCACGGCTTCTCCGCCCCCGGGGGCATCGACACCAAGCAGCGCCTGCTGGCCATCGAGCGCACCCCTGGATTCGGCGAGCCCACCTTGTTCTGAGCATCACCGACCGTGCAGGTCAGGTCCTGGAGTGTGGATACGCCAACGGTCCGATGGCGTCGCCACTTGGTGATCGCCGACGGCAAGGGCGACGCGCTACTCCGGAACGAGCCCGCGCCACCGCCGCAGTACGTCCCGACGCCGTGTTCGGGGGTTCCCCGGCTCAGCCTCAACCCGCATACCGGGCTGCTCGCCCCCTTTCGCCGGTTGATTCCGTACCAGCGCCGAGCAGTCCGCCGGTAGTGCGCGGCTCAGCTCAAGGGGTGCGCGCGGAAGAATTCACACGCGTCCCCGGTGATGTAACCGTCCTGACAGCCGAAGTAGGTCTGGATGCAGGCGTTCGTCGAGCAGCCGAGTTCGATGAGCTTCTGCCGGATCCGGGCGTTGCGCTCCTGGGGCGTCTCCGTCTTCGGCGAGACGGTCGCCGAGGGACGCGCCGAACTGGTGACCGGTCGCGGCTGCCCGTCCGAGCATCCGGCGGCCAGGACCATTCCGGCTGCCAGCGCGCAGATCACCGCGGCCGAACGCACGGTCATCCCCCGGTCTCGCCGCGCATCAGCGCTCCGAGCGACTCGCGATCGGTGACGTCCATCTTGATGCAGGCCCGGTAGAGGTGTCCCTCCACGGTGCGCACCGAGACCGTGAGCCGGTCGGCGATCTGCCGGTTGGACAGGCCGGCGGCGACGAGGTTCGCGATCTCGCGTTCCCGCGCGGTCAACGGCAGCGGTTGCGCGGCCTGCCGCAGCGCCGGGGTGCTCGCTCCGCCGCAGGCGGCGGCGAGCCGGTTGGCCGTGGCGGCGGACTCCAGCAAGCGGCGCCGATCCCCGCTCCGCTCGTGTGCCGACGCGGCCTGCGCCGCGGCGTCGGCGGCCGACAGCAGCACCCCGAGGCGCTCGAATTCGGCTGCGGCCGCGTCCAGCCCGGGTCCGTCGTGGGCGACGAGCGCCACCGCGTGCCGCGCTTGCGCCTGCACCAGCCGCCCTTCCACCCGGTCGGCCAGCTCCGCCAGTCGCCCCGAGACGGAGTGGTCGCCGAAGCGGGCCGCGGTGTGCAGTGCCATGGCCTCGATCGCGTGCTGATGTGAGCGTGCGGCCGCGTCGGCGGCGCCGACCGCGATCCGGATGGCGGGGGTCACGGTTCCTTCGGCGGCGGCCAGCCAGGCGCGGGCCACTTCCAGCTGCGGTTCGTACACCGCGCTGTGCCTGCCACCCCGCGCGGTGGCGTGCGCGATCGACTCGGCGGCCTCCGCGGCGCGGCCGAGTGCCGAATACGCTTCCGCCAAGCGGATTCTCGCGGGGAACATCCAGGCGGCCGCGCCCTCCGCGGCCAGTGCGGCCAGCGCCTGTTCCAGATTCTCGATGCCGTCCAGGAACCGGCCCTGCGCCACGTCGACCGTGCCCTGCAAGATCTTCGACATGCCCCAGGCCAGATACTGGCCCGGCGAGGAGTAGCCGACGAATGCCCCGGCGCAGCGCCGGGCGGCCTCCAGCTCGCCGGCGAAGGTCAGGGCGAGCACCTCGGCGTGCGTGGACATGAAGCGGTTGAGCCCGTCGATGTGACTTTCCACCTCGTGCCCGCGCGCCGCGTACTGCCTGGCCGCCGCGCTCTTGCCCAGCAACGCCGACGCCAGGCTGCCGCCGAACGCCGCCCACCACACCGCCCACGGCGGTGCGCCGTCAGCGGACATCACCGCTTCCGCCTCGGCGATCGCGTCATCGACCCGGTTCTCGTTGACCAGGCTCGCGGAGGCCAGACCGGTGAAGATGGCCGCGATCTTCGGATGCCGCACCTTCCCGCGCACCAGCTTCAAGACCTCGTCGGCGCGATCGGCGTCACCCATGGCCCACAACAGGTTCGCCACCCGGGTGCTGCCCCAGCGCGCCAGCTGCACCTCGTCGAGCTGGTCGGGATCGAAGCTGGCCAGGGTGCGCTCGGCCTCGATCCGATGCCCCTGCCACAGCAGCGCGCGCGCCAGCAGGTCGGCGGCCTCCACGCCGCCGCGCCGCTCCACCGCGGCGCGGGCGAAACGCTCGCCCAGCGGCAGATTCGCCAATCCGATCGCGTCGGCCGCGGCCGCCTCGAACAATTCCAGATCCGCGGATTTGTCGCTGTCGAGCGCCAATTCGGCCAGCCGGATGCGGTCGGCGGCCGAATTTATCCGACGCTCCTTCAGCGACGAATACAACCTGCCGCGCAGCCGCCGCGCCGAGGCGATGCCCAGCCTGCGCCGGATCACCTCACCGAACAACGGGTGGTTGTATCGCACGATCAGATCCCGGGAATTCTCCACGACCCGGATCACACCGCGCGTTTCGGCGGCTTCCACCGCGTCCTCGCCCGCCAATTCGGCCAGGACATCGAGATCGATGGGCTCACAGAAGGTCAGCAGTTCCAGCACCCGCAGCACCGGCTCGGGCAGCTGCTCGACCCGATCCTCCAGGAGCGCGGCCAGCTCCGAGGTCACCGCCGCGCGCCCGCGCAGCTGCCACACGCCGTTGACCTGGCGCAGCGTGCCCGCCTCCAATGCGCCCTCGACCAGATGCCGCAGGAAAAGCGCGTTCCCGGCGGAGGACTCCCACATCAGATTGGCGGTGAACCCCTCTAGCTGCCCACCGAGCATGGACTCCACCAGCTCCACACTCTGGCGCTGGGTGAACGGACGCAGGTCGATCCGGGTCAGGTGGCCGTCTTTCCACAGTGAGGTGACCGCGTCCGGCACCGGGACTCCGCTGCGCACGGTCACCACGATGTGCGCGGCTTTATCGATCGCCAGCTGCAGCAGCAGCGTGGCGGAGAGCTGGTCGAGCAGATGCGCGTCGTCCACGCCGATCACCGTGTCCCCGTCGGCGAGCAACGCCTCGCGCGCCGCCGACATGAAGGTGACCGGATCGTGCGCCGTATAGACGCCGACCATGTGCGCGAAAACCCCCAGGGGAATACTGCGCGCCGACTCGGTGCCCGCCACCCAGCGGACGTTGCCGCCGATCGCGGAGGTGGCATGCCGCGCCAGGGTGGTCTTACCGACCCCCGCGTCGCCGGTCAGCACCACGCCGACGTGCTCCGGACCGGTCAGCGCCGCACGGATCGCCTCGAATTCGCTCTCGCGCTCGATCATCGGCCAGTTCCGAGCCATGCTCTAACTGTAGTTCTTCACCGATCATGATCGAAGCCGAGCGAGCACGATAGATGTGCCGAATTTTCGGTGATATTGCCGAATTTTCGCTGGCACACGCGGAATACGAACAGGTTCTAGCCGAGTACGTCGTGCCGGACGATGGTCTGATCACGCCCCGGACCCACGCCGATGCAGGAAATACGGGCGCCGGAGAGCTCCTCCAAACGCAACACGTACGCCTGCGCGTTGGCGGGCAGTTCCTCGAAGGTGCGCGCGCCGGAGATGTCTTCCCACCAACCGGGCATTTGCTCGAAAATGGGCTTCGCGTGATGGAATTCGGTTTGTGTGGTCGGCATCTGCTCGACCCGCTCGCCGTCGACCTCGTAGGCGACGCAGATCGGCACCGTCTCCAGACTGGATAGAACGTCCAGTTTGGTGAGGAAGTAGTCGGTGATGCCGTTGACCCGGGTCGCGTAGCGGGCGATCACGGCGTCGAACCAGCCGCAGCGGCGGGCGCGCCCGGTGGTGACGCCGACCTCGCCGCCGGTCTTGGCCAGGTAGGCGCCGAACTCGTCGAACAGCTCGGTCGGGAACGGGCCGGAGCCGACCCGGGTGGTGTAGCACTTCAGGATGCCGAGCACCGTGTTGATCCGGTTCGGACCGATGCCCGCGCCCACCGCCGCGCCGCCCGAGGTCGGGTTCGACGACGTGACGTACGGATAGGTGCCGTGGTCGACGTCCAGCAGCGTGCCCTGCGAGCCCTCCAGCAGCACCGTCTCACCGCGCTCAAGCGCCAGGTTCAGCTTCAGCCGGGTGTCGGCGATCCGGTGCTTGAAGCTGTCGGCCTGGGTGAGGACCTCGTCGACCACCTGCTGCGGGTCCAGCGCGCGGCGGTTGTAGATCTTGACCAGCACCTGGTTCTTGAACTCCAGCGCCGCCTCGACCTTCTGGGTGAGGATCTTCTCGTCCAGCACGTCCGCGACGCGCACGCCGACGCGGGCGACCTTGTCCTGGTAGCACGGCCCGATGCCCCGGCCCGTGGTGCCGATCTTCTTGTTGCCGAGGAAGCGCTCGGTGACCTTATCGATGGCCACGTGGTACGGCATGATCAGGTGCGCGTCGGCGGAGAGCAACAGGCCGGTGGTGTCGACGCCGCGCTCCTCCAGCCCCGCCAGCTCGGCGAGCAGCACGCCGGGATCCACGACGACGCCGTTGCCGATGACGTTCGTCACGCCGGGGGTCAGGATGCCGGAGGGGATCAGGTGCAACGCGAAATTGTCACCGTTGGGCAACACGACGGTGTGACCCGCGTTGTTGCCACCTTGGTAACGGACCACCCAGTTCACCCGACCGCCGAGCAGATCGGTTGCTTTGCCCTTCCCCTCGTCGCCCCACTGGGCGCCGATCAGGACGATTGCCGGCATGGTCGTGTCTCCTACGGTTCGACAGGCAACACTGGTGTGTTGCAGCTACCTGCCGTACTGAGGCGGTGGCCGGAAGCACAGTCTAGCCGACCCGTCCGGAGCGGCATCGCGGCGGATCTCGTCGTAGGCTCGACAACCATGTGGTCGCGGCCGGGCAGGGCTATGGTTGCACGGCACGCCGAGCGGCAGCCCGGTGTGCACGGACGAGCCGCAGCGGGGTTCGGCCGCGATGGCGAGGGGCCCGACGGTGTCGGCTCGAACCGAGGAGGGTGTACGGCAGCTTGAGTACCCATGTTCTCCGCTGCGACGGCGCACCCGTACCCATCGCGCTAGCGGCACTGCCGACCACCCAGACGGCCGCCGTCCCCGATCCCGCCGTGATCGACGAGTTGCTTCCCGTGCTGGCCGCCGACAGCCTGCCCCGGCTGATCGTGCTGGGTGTGGACGTGGCGCTGGCCGCGGTGCTCACCCATCTGATGCGCACCGAACGCCTGCACGTGGAGATCGGCTACGTGCCGGTCGAGCGGACCTACGCGTCGCGCGCCTACCAGACCGGCACCGGCAACGCCGCCGCCAAGCGCGCGATCGAGGGCCGCGCCGTGGAGACGCCGCTGGTGCGCGACGACACCGGCAAGGTGCTCGCGGGGCGCGCGGTGATCACCGGCGTCGGCGGCGAGAAGCTGGATGGCGAGGCGTACGTCGACGACACCCTGCTGTTCTCCGGGCAGGTGACGGCCATGCTCGTCTCGCCGTGCCTGGAACCGCCCGGCGTGCGGGCGAGCGTGCGCAAAGGCTTCCGCAAGCGGCGCTGGCTGGAGGGACGAGCGGCGCAGCTCGGCACACCCGGCGCGATCGTCACCCGGGACGGCGTCCAGGCCGATCGGCCGGTGCCGCGCTCGAGCTTCTACCGCCATCACGAACCGTGGCTGCTCGTGCGATGAGCGTTCCGATCCATCGCAGGTCGCGCGCGGTGCGGCCGAGCCCGGTGTTCCTGCTCGTGATCGCCCTGACCGCGGTGGGCGGCGCGCTGGCCTGGGACGCACCGCTGGACTCGGCCAGGGCCAAGGCCGGGGTGTTCGTCTTCGTGGTGGCGGGCTGGGTGGTGTCGCTGTGCCTGCACGAGTTCGCGCACGCCTACACGGCGTGGCGCGCGGGCGATCGCGAGGTCGAGTTGCGCGGTTACCTGACGCTCAACCCGCTGAAGTACAGCCACCCCCTGCTGTCGATCGTGTTGCCGATGGTGTTCATCGCGCTCGGCGGCATCGGCCTACCGGGCGGGGCGGTCTACGTGCACACGCACAATGTCGCGCCACGTACGCAGCGGATCATCAGCGGCGCCGGGCCCGCCGTGAACGCGCTGTGCGCGGTGCTGCTTCTGGTGACCGTTCGTGTCCTGGGCAGCTCCAGCGCTCATCCCGCCTTCTGGTTCGGCGTGAGTTTCCTTGCCTTCCTGCAGATCACCGCGGCGCTGCTGAACCTGATCCCGCTGCCGGGACTGGACGGCTACGGCATCGTCGAGCCGTCCCTGAGCTACCAGACCAGACGCTCGCTGGATCAGTTCAAGCCGTTCGGCATGCTGATCCTGTTCGCGCTGCTGTTCACTCCCGCCATCAACGAAGTGTTCTTCGACGCGGTGTACGCGCTGTTCGAACTGTCCGGCGTGCCGTCGAGCTGGTCGCGCTACGGCGGCTATCTGACTCGATTCTGGACCTGACCCGCGGCTGCGGCCGATGACATGGATGGCGCGGGGCCGCCCGGCCGGGTTCGCCGGACGGCCCCGCTTCTTCGCCCGCTTCCGATCCGCCCTCCCCCTCGGCCATCACACCCCTTGGCCGAGGGTCCTTTTCGTCCACGTGCGAAGCGGTCGACCGCGATACCCCGCGACTCGCGGTCACATGGCAAAGCTATGGCGGGAGACCGCGCGGAACGCGAGTAGCGGACTACCCGAAGATCGAACTTTCCGCGCACCGCGCCGGGCGCGGACCACGTGCCCGGCACGAATGTCCGATTACCGCTGAGTAGTTCGGGTTCAGACCTGGGGCTGCACGTAGGGGTTCTTGACCGTCGGCGGCAGCAGGGCAATCGCCGAGATACGTTGCACCCCACACACCTGCATCAGGTCTACCAGCGTCGAACGCACCTGCGCGAAGACGACGTGCGCCGAAAGCCCCGCGCCGGCTACCAGTTCCGGGCGCGCGCCCTTGGCGACCGAGCGCAGTACGCGCGCCGCCTCGGCCTGGTCGGGCTGCTCGCCCGGGTCGGCCAGCATCATCCGGCGCACCACGTCCACGGCTTGGCCCAGCCGCTCCACCTCGTCGATCAAACCGGGATCGAGGATCTCGTCGTCGCGCACCAGAGTCAGCGAGCGCCGCAACAGGACTCGGGTGTTGCGGATGGCGTTGTCCAGTGGGTCGGCCGTCGCCCTGATGCGTTCGAGGCGGGGACGGGAGTTCCAGTACAGCGGCGAGATCCGGCTGATCTCGCGGCCACCCTCCAGCGTGGCGCGCAAGGAGTCGATCTGCGGCTGCGTGGCGCGCATCGCGGTGAGCGCGTGGTGCAGCTTCTCCGGATCCTGCTCGAGCAGTCCGTCGGCGCACTCGGTGATCGACTTCCCCATCACGCCGAGAATGTCCGCGGCCAGCGACCGCGCCCTGCGCACCGGATGGAGCGGAATCGCGGCGACCACGACCACGCCGACCAGGCCACCCACCAAGGCGTCGATCATGCGGGAGAGCCCGCCGCCCGCCGAGGGCGGCAGCAACGTCGCGACCAGCACGGCGGAACCGGCCGCCTGCACGGTGATGACCGAACCGCCGTCCAGGAACACCGCCGCGGCCATGGCGACCGCGACCACCAGCGCGATCTGCCACACGCCGGTGCCCGCGCGGGAGATGAACAGATCGCCGATGCCGATGCCCACCGCGACCCCGACCACCAGTTCCACCGAGCGACGCAGCCGCGCGCCGAAGGAGATGCCCATCGACACGACGGCGGCCGTCGGCGCGAAGAACGGCAGCGCGTGACCGATGACGTGATGCGCGAGGAACCAGGCCAGCGCGGCGCCGACCGAACACTGGATGATCGGCAGCGCTGAGCGGCGCAGCCGCGCCCACGAGGTGCGCAACCTCGCCATGCTGTTCGCGCGGGTCACGCTGATCCGGGACATCGGGTCGAACGCACCCCTCACCCGGACGCCGTCGCTCATCGAATCGCTACGCGGTGCACCGATCACTACGACTCAGTCGAGGCCGAGCTCCGCGGCCGCCCGGGGGTCGCAGTCTTCCAGCAGGTCGAGGCAGCGGGCGTACTCGTCGGTCTCGCCGATCGCCTTGGCGGCGCGGGCCAGCGCGCCGACGCTGCGCAGGAAGCCGCGATTGGGCTCGTGGCTCCACGGCACGGGACCGAAGCCCTTCCAGCCGTTGCGACGCAGCAGGTCGAGGCCGCGGTGGTAGCCGGTGCGCGCGAACGCGTACGCGGCGAGGACGTCGTGGTTGATCGCCTCGTCCTGGGCTTCGCCGCGGGTCAGCGCCGCCTCGGCGAGGTACGCCCAGGCGATCGAGGCGGCGGGGTGCTCCGCCGCGACCCGCACCGGATCGACGTTGCCGAGGAGCGCGTCCTCGGCGTCGGAGATTTCGGGCAGCAGTACCGGCTGCGGGCCGAGCAGGTCACCGAACGAGGTCATGCGGTTCATTCTGCACCGCACGACGGTTTGCCCGACAGGCGGCTTCGCTCGTGCTCCGTCCCTCCGCCGTCCGTCGCACGAGCGGCTCGGCGTCCATTCCGATGGACGTGGACTGATGCCGGACTTCGCCGGGCGGCGACCATTAGGCTGGCCGTCGAGTTCAAACAGTTCCGCTTTGACGAGGGGTGTGCGTGTCCGACCCGAACGACGAGAAGAATCCGGCGCCCGACAGCGCCGAACCGGCCGACGCCGCCCGGGCCGACGCACGCCCCGGCGCTGCCACGGAACGCATCCCGGCCCCCGGCAAGGACGGCCCGGCGGCGTCTGCCGCGCCCACCGAACGCATCGCCAAAGCGCAGCGGCCGAATGCCGCGCCCTCGGGTACCGGCGATTCCGCCTCGGGTGCGGACGCGTCGGCGGCGAGCCCGAGGGCGGAGGCGGGCACACGCGGTCCGGCCCCCGCCGCTCCGCGAGCCGAAGGTGCGAAACCAGCGCCCGCCAACTCGGGCAACGGTCCGGCCTCGTCCGAAGACACCGGCGCACCGGCGAATACGGCGGGTGCGAAACCGGCGAACGGCCCCGGGAGCACGACGAACTCACCCGCCTCCGCACCGGCAACAGGCACCGCCAAGAGCGCCGGCTCCGCGCAGCCCGCGCCACAGTCCGGCGGGAAGCCCGCGACCCCGGACAACCGCACAAGCCCCGCAGGCGGGCCTGCCCCCGCGAACCCTCCGGCAGGCACCGCGAAGAGCACGAACTCCACGCAACCCTCGCCGCGGCCCGGCGCGAACCCGGCAACCTCGGACAACCGCACGAGCCCCGCGCCCCGGCCTGCTCCCGCGAACCCTCCGGCAGGCACCGCGAAGAGCGCGACCTCCACGCAGCCCGGCGCGAACCCCGCGACCCCGGACAACCGCAGGAGCCCCGCAGGCGGGCCTCCTGCCGCCAACCATCCGGCCGCCGGGACCGCCGCTGGTTCGGTCGCGCCCGATAGCACGAACGTCAGGGGCACGCCCTCCTCCGGCCCCGGCGCGAAGGCTCCGTCGCCGAGTTCTGCGCCGAAGCCCGCGGGCGACGCACCCAGCTCGGCGCCCGGTGGCACCGGTAGTCCGCACGCTCCCGCTTCCGCCCAGCGCCAAGCCGCGCGATCCGAAGGCAGCAACACCACGCCGCCGCCCGCCGGTTCAGCCGCGACGAGCGCGCCCGGCGCCAAGGGCACGGGGCCTTCCGGACCGGCAGGTCCCGGCCGGGCGAACCCTCCGGCGGGTAAGACAGGCGAAGCGTCGCGTTCCGGCGCGGGCGCGTCCGAACCGAACCGGGCCCCGAACGCCGACGCGGAGACCGCCGAGATCGGCCGCAAATCCGCGCCGACGCAGCCGGAGACCGGCGCATCGAAGCCCGGTTCCGCACCGAACCAGCCGGGCGAAGCGCGCACCGTGGTGATCAAACGGGATCAGATGCCGTCCGGTGCGGGGCGCGGATCCGCGCCGGGCGGGGCCCCTGCCAGCGGGTCCGCTCCGAAAGACGCTACGCCGCAATCGACTCCGCCCGGGCAGGGCAAGGCGGCGCCGGAGTCCGGCACCAAAGCGGGCCCGGCGGCCGCGAAGAAGGCGGCGCCGGGCGCGTCAGGTGACGCCACCGCACCCGGGGAGCCCACCGGCTCGGAGTCGCGGAACGCGGCTGTCCCGCCGGTCGGTGAATCCGCGACCGTCGTGATCCGCAAGCCTCAGCCCCCGGCCGGACCGGCGGCTCCCGCGCCGGAGAAGACCGGCGAATCCGGCGATCAGCAGAATCCGCCCGGTTCGGAAGACGTGACGATGGCGATGCCGATCGTCAGCCGGGACGACGCCAAGACCATCGCGCTCCCCGTCCAGCGCCCCGCCGACGGCGGCAGGCCGGGGACCGATCGTGTGGTCCCGCCCGCGGCGGGGCAGGTTCCGATCACCAAGCCGCCGAGCACGCCCCGTCCGGCGACCGGTCCGAAGCAGCCCGGCCCGCACGGCCCCTCCGCGCCGCCGCAACACGGACCGGGAGTCGAGGAGACCCGCCCGTCACCGCCGCGTCCCCAAGGCAGGCCGCGCCAGGTGGCGACCGCGCCGTCGCCCGCGGACGTCCAGCAGACCGTGCCCGCGCAGTCGATGGCAGGTCCGCGCGCGCCGCAGACCCGGCCCGTCGCCCCGCCGCAGCGGATCCCTCCGGCCCCGCAACCGGGCGTCGGGGCGTCCGCCACCGGCCCGGCTCGACCCGATCGACGGCTGCTCGTGCTGGGCGCGGCGGGCGCGCTGGTGCTCGCACTGGTCGCGGTGGTCGTGGCGCTCGTCACGATGTCCGGCGACGACTCCCCCGAAGCGCAGGTGCGCAGCGCCATCACCAGCTACACCGACGCGCTGAAGGCCGGCGACCTGGACGCCCTGCGGTCCACCACGTGCGGTCCGCTGCACGACTTCTACCAGGGCATCCCGAGCGACCAGTTCGCCGGTGTGCACAAGCAGTCGGTGGAGCGCAAGACCATCCCGGTGGTGGACAGCATCGACGCCATCCGCATCACCGAGGACACCGCCATCGCGCAGGCCACGGTCTACACCGACGCCGATCCGGCGAAGCGGTCCGCACGCACCTTCGACCTGCAGCGCACCGACGACGGATGGAAGGTCTGCGACCCGCCCGGCAGCACCCAGTAACCTCCCAGCCGCGCGATAGCCGATGAACATCGATGCCGGTCGCGCCCGTCACACATACCTGGTCAATGGTCCGGATCGGCAGTAGCATGGCCCGGATCATGAGCAGGGAGCAGACGATGGCGCGGCCGGATATCGATGTCGTTCCGGCGACGCAGGCCGGACAGCGATTCCGGGTGCGGGACCATTACGAAGTCGGCAGGGAGAAAGTGCGGGAGTTCGCCCGCGCGGTCCAGAACCACCACGCGGCACACCAGCGCGAGGCCGACGCACGCGCGCTCGGGTATCCCGGGATCATCGCGCCGCCGACCTTCGCCTCGGTGATCGGGATGACCGCGACCAGGGCGCTGCTGGACTCGGTGCTCATCCAGTACGACCTGTCCCAATTCCTGCAAACCGATCAGGTCTTCGAGATCTACCGGCCGATCCTGGCCGGTGACCGGATACGCAGCGAGATCGTCATCGAGTCGATCCGCCAGTTCGGGGACAACGACTTCATCGTGGTGCGCTTCTCGCTGAGCAACCAGCACGGCGAGGTCGCCATCGTCGGGTCGACCACGATCGTCGCGCGCCGCGGCGCCGAGGCCGACGCCTCCCTGAGCGACGTGGTGGACAACATCATGATGCACGGGCGCCCGCTGGAACCCGCGTCGGCCGCCGACCTGGCGCACCACGAGGCGCTGGTGCCACTCGGCGTCAGCCCGCTGGTCGAGCCGGACGCCCATGAGATGGCGACCGTGCACACCGCGCCCGCGTTCGACGACCTCACTCCCGGCGATCGGCTTCCCGACGGCGCCTTCCGGCTGACCCGTGGCGACTTGGCGAACTACGCGGGCGTGTCCGGGGACGCCAACCCGATCCACTTCAGCGACCACGCCGCGCAGCTGGCCGGGCTGCCCACGGTGGTCGCGCACGGCATGCTGACCATGGGCTTGGCCGGTGGCTACCTCACCGCGTGGCTGGGCGATCCGACCGCCATCCAGAAGTTCAGCGTGCGGTTCTCCGGCTTCGTCCCGGTCGCCGCCGACACGGCGAGCACGGTCGAATTCTCCGGGCGGGTCAAGTCGCTGAACCCGAGCGCGCGCACCGCGACCATCCTGCTCGGCGGCACCTCCGAAGGGCGGAAGTTGTTCGGCCGCGCGGTGGCCGAGGTCCGGCTGCGCTAGCGTCCGCGGGTCACTCCCCGATCACCGAGTGCATCAGGTAGACGTTGTAGTCGCTCCAGGTCGAGAGGGTGAAGTAGAAGTCCGTCCCGGACGACCACGGGTGGATGAACCCGCCGTACAGCTCCGGATAGCTCAACGCCGACACCGTCGGCGTGCTCTCCGACCACACCCCCTGCGGTGTGTCCGATTCCCGGACGACGATGGCGGCCTTCGTCGTGTCCAGATAGCTCATCTGCCAGACGCCACGGGCGACGTCGTAGCGGACGGACAGTTCACCGGCGGGACCGTCCACGATCGGTGTGGCGGAGCCGAATCCTCCGACGGGAGTCCACACGCCGTCGCGCCAGTACTGGTAGGCGGTGGTGTTGAGCAGCTGGTCCTCCGGCACGCGGGCCAGACCGACCGCGCCGAGCCGGGTGTTGGGCGTACCGAACATGTAGACGTAGCCGCCGTGCGGAACCATCGCGCTGACTTGGAAATTCGCCAGACCGAAGATGTTGTCCCAGCGCGCGTGCGGATCTTTCGTCCAGGTCTGGCCGTGGTCGTCGGAGTAGGCGATGCCGCCGTAGTTGGTGAAGAACGTGCCGGGCAGGCTGTTCCAGGTCCGAATGGACATGTAGCTCAGATACTGCCGCTCGCCGAGCGCGAAACCCGAGGTGGGAATGGTGGTGACCTCGACGTTGTCCAGCTTGCGGCTGGAGAGCACCTCGGCGGCGTGGCAACGGTCGTCGGTGACCATCCGGTCGAAGGTCACGCCGTCGGCGAGATCGCGATCGGTGCTGAAGGCCAGCACGTTGCTTCGCCAATCCAGCCCCATGCCACCGGGCGGATGGAAGCCGCGCCCCACGGTGTCACCGAACGCGGTCGCGATCTCGCCCGGTGCGCTCTCCCACATGATGCCGAGGTCGGTGCCGTCCACCTGCCACCGTTTGTCGGTGCGGTTCACCGAGTTCGCGCCGGTCAGCTTCGCCACCTCGCGGGCGGGGCCCAGCCGCGGCGCGGGCCGGGCCGGTGACTGCGCCGCGGGTTCGACCGGTGGCCGCACCGGTGCGGGCGGCGGCGGCACCTGGCCGGGGTCCGGGCCGGGGCCGGGTATCGCGAAGTGGAACGGCTTGGGATTCAGCAGGATTTCCGGGATTCCGAGCTGAGTGGCGAGACTCGGTGGCGCGCCGGGCAGATCGGTGAGATCCGGGCAGGGGTTGACGCAGGGGTCCGGCGGTAGCTCCATCCGCGTGCGCGTCGGGGTGGGTTCGGGCGCGTTCGCCGGGAGCACGGTGACCACCGGATAGGGAATCGGCACCTCCAGCGTTTTCGGCACCAGCGGCTCGTGGGTCGCCACCGGGTCGGTCGCGCACGGCCCCACTCCCGGGACAGTCGCGGCGGTTTCAGGCGCGGCCGCGGCGTGCCCGTCGGCGTAGACGAGCATTCCCGCGCCGATCACCAACGCACCGACGGCGGCCGACATTCGCATCGCCATAGCAAACCCCTCGGAATCCATCGCGGACACGAACCTTGCGGACACGAACCAGCGGAACGACCCTACCGCGTTCGACTTTCGGAGACCGTCAGACCGACACGCCAAACGCTGTTGCGCGGGCAGCCGGGTTACGCCCCGCATCTGGACCGGGACAATGACGGCGTCGCCTGCGAGTGAATCGCACCGGCGCACCGGCGGATCCCGGAGCAGGATGGAAGGCGTGACCAAGTCAGTTCTCCGCGCCGCGCCCGCGATCGGGGCGGCGTTGCTGGCGGCCGGAGCGAGCGCGCTCCTACCGCAGGCGGCGTCCGCCCTGCCCGCTCCGGCCGTCGCGATCGCCGGACCGCACGAAGACCATCCGATCCCGCACAATCGATCCGGCCCGAAGGGCGACGCCGAGCGACCCGAGGAACCCACCGAACGATCGCCCAGGATCTACACCGATTGCGATCAGGTGCGGGCGGAGGGCGCCGGGCCGCTGTACCGCGGGCAGCCCGGCTTCAACGCGCAGCTGGACCGCGACGGCAACGGAATCGCCTGCGACTAGCGCAGCGCCTGGAAGACCAGGATCGTCCCGCCGATCCGGATCTGATCGCCGTCGGCCAGCAGCGCGCCGCTGTCGATCGCCTCGTCGTTGACGTAGACGCCGTTGGCCGAATGCAGATCCTTGATCAGCAGACCGGCGCGGCTCGGCATGATGTGCGCGTGGTAGCGGCTGGCCCGCGGGTCCTCCAGGACCAAGTCGTTGTCGGTCATCCGGCCGATGCGCAGGCCGCCCTGGGCGATCGCCACCACGCGACCGTCCGGCATCCGCAGTTGTCCGCTGCGCACCGCGCGCGGCACCTCGGTGACCGTCTCGGTCATCGCCGCGGCCAGCCGTTCGACCTGCCGGAGTTCGACCGTGCTCAGCGGCTCCTGCCGCAGCACGCGCTGCTCCAAGTCGATCAGTGCCGGTCCCGGGTCGATGCCGAGTTCGTCGGCGAGCACCCCGCGCACCTTCCGGCACGCCTCCAGCGCGTCCGCCTGACGTCCGGACAGGTACAAGGCGGTGATCAGCTGACCCCACAGCGGTTCGCGCAGCGGGTGCTCGTTGGTCATCGCGACCAGCTCGCCGATCACCGAAGACGCCCGACCACAGGCGATCTCGGCGTCGATCCGAGCCGAGGCGGCCAACAGCCGCTCCTCGTCCATCGCGGTGGCGAAGCCGTCGGCGAACTGCAGACCGGCCAGGTCGGCCAGCGCTCGGCCGCTCCATTCGCGCAGCGCGGAGCCGAACAGCTGCGCCGCCCCGGCGTGATCGCCCGCCGCGGCCGCGCGGGCGCCCGCCTCCCGCGCTGCCTCGAAACGACCCAGATCGCAGGCGGTCTCGTCGATCTCCAACCGATAGCCCGACGATTCGGTGCGCAGCACCGTCGCCGGGTCCACTCCGGAATTCCGCAGCGCCTTACGAATATTCGAGACGAAAACCTGCAGGCTGGCGGCATAGGAGTCGGGTGGATCCTCGTTCCACACCAGATCGGCGAGCGCGGCCGAGGACACCGCACGCCGCCGATTCACCGTGAGCGCGGCGAGCAGAGCTCGCGGCTTGGGCCCGCCGACCGCCACCGGTTCACCACCGACGAGCAGTCGCACGGGCCCGAGCACGCGCACATCCAGACTCATGTGCACTCGGCCCCTGACGGGTGTATCAGGGTCAGGCGCTGATCGAGCGTCCGGCGGAGTGCAGGTCGTTGCACGCCTCGACCACGCGCGCCGCCATCGACGCCTCCGCCTTCTTCAGGTAGCTGCGCGGGTCGTAGGTCTTCTTGTTGCCGACTTCGCCGTCGATCTTCAGCACGCCGTCGTAGTTGGCGAACATGTGCCCGGCGACCGGCCGCGTGAACGCGTACTGGGTGTCGGTGTCGACGTTCATCTTCACCACGCCGAAGCGCAGCGAGTCCTCGATCTCGGACTTCAGCGAGCCGGAACCGCCGTGGAAGACGAAGTCGAACGGCTGCGCGTCGGCGCCGAGACCGAGCTTGGCCGCCGCGACGCGCTGGCCCTCGGCGAGCACCTCGGGCTTGAGCACGACGTTGCCCGGCTTGTACACGCCGTGCACGTTGCCGAAGGTCGCCGCGAGCAGGTACTTGCCGTTCTCGCCCGCGCCGAGCGCGTCGATGGTCTTCTCGAAGTCCTCCGGCGAGGTGTAGAGCTTCTCGTTGATCTCGGCCTCGACACCGTCCTCCTCACCACCGACGACACCGATCTCGACCTCGAGAATGATGTTCGCGGCGTGCGTGGCCTTCAGCAGTTCCTTGGCGATCTCGAGGTTCTCGTCGATCGGAATCGCGGAGCCGTCCCACATGTGCGACTGGAACAGCGGGTTCTGGCCGGCGTTGACCCGCTCCTGGGAGATCGCCAGCAGCGGCCGCACGAAGGTGTCCAGCTTGTCCTTCGGGCAGTGATCGGTGTGCAGCGCGATGGTCACGTCGTACTTGGCCGCGACCACGTGCGCGAACTCGGCCAGCGCCACCGCGCCGGTGACCATGTCCTTCACGCCCTGGCCGGAGCCGAACTCCGCGCCGCCGGTCGAGAACTGGATGATGCCGTCGCTGCCCGCGTCCGCGAAGCCCTTGATGGCCGCGTTGATCGTCTCCGACGACGTGCAGTTGATGGCCGGGAAGGCGAAGGAATTGGCTTTGGCCCGACCGAGCATCTCGGCGTAGACCTCCGGAGTCGCGATGGGCACAGTAAGACCTCCGTGTTGTGCGGCAAAGACCTATTTTGTCAGCCTTCACCCTAAGGCAGCGGTGTTTCGCCTGGTATGCAGGGAGGGAGTGCGCGGAGTTGACCCACCGGTAATTTTGCGCACAGCACGAGCATTCTCCGGTGGAGCCGGTACTGTGGGGCCGGTAATTTGCGCTGGCAGCTTCCGACGCGGTGGCAAGCGATGCAGGCCAGCCGTATCGGGACAGGAGGCCACGTGATTCTGCAGGCAGCGACAGAATCGGTGACGAGCAACCTCGCGCTGACCGAGTTGCTCGATCCGATGCACCTGCTCACGGAGACGTGGCTGAAGAACGCGGTGCTGCCGGCCATCCTGGTCATCGTCTTCATCGAGACCGGCCTGTTGTTCCCGATCCTGCCCGGCGACTCGCTGCTGTTCACCGGCGGACTGCTCGCCGCGCAGCCGAATCCGCCGGTGTCGATCTGGGTGCTGGTGCCCGCTACCGTCCTCGTCGCGTTCGCCGGCGACCAGTGTGCCTATTGGATCGGACGGGCGATCGGGCCCGCGCTGTTCCACAAAGAGGACACCCGGTTCTTCAAGAAGCATTACGTCACGCAGACCCACGAATTCTTCGAGAAGCACGGGCCGAAGACGATCGTCCTGGCCCGATTCGTGCCGATCGTGCGCACCTTCATGCCGGTACTGGCCGGTGTCTCGAGGATGGACTACCGCAAGTTCGTCGCGTTCGACATCGTCGGCGCCCTCCTGTGGGGCGGCGGCGTCACGGTGCTCGGCTACTTCCTGGGCAACGTCGCGTTCATCCGGGACCACGTCGAGGCGATCTTCCTGCTCATCGTCTTCGTGTCGATCCTGCCCGGCATCACCGCGGTGGCGAAGAAGCTGCTGAACCGGAAAGCGCCAGAGGACGATGCGGTCGAGGGCGAGCTGACCGCCTCGACCAGCGAGCCCACCCGCTGAAGCCGGTGACGACGGAATCCTCGCCCCTAGCCGTGGGCAGTTTCGATCCGCTGCTGTCGGCGGGCCCGGCGCTCGTCTGGACGGTGGTGCTGACCTTCGTCTTCCTCGAGTGCGCGGTGATCCTCGGGCTGTTCCTGCCCGGCGACTCGATGCTCATCACCGCGGGCATCGTGATGGCGTCGCACGCCTCCGGCGAGGCGCACGTGTGGGCGCTGTCGCTGGGCGCGATGGTCGCGGCCATCGCGGGCAACCAGGCAGGCTACGTCATCGGACGCCGGACCGGGCGGCACCTGGTCGCCCGGAAGAACGGTAGATACATCAACGTCCGCAATTTGCAGCGCGTCGCCGAGCTGCTGCACCGGCACGGATTCGTCGCGGTGCTGATCGCCCGGTGGATCCCGTGGGTGCGCACCCTGTGCCCCACGGTCGCGGGCGCCGCGGGCATGGAGCATCGCAAGTTCACCGTCGCCAGCACCATCGGCGCGATCGTGTGGGCGCCGGTGCTGTTGCTCATCGGGTACTACGCGGGCAACTTCCTGCAGCGCGTGGAATGGCTGATGCCGATCGTGATCGGCACGCTCGTGGTGGGCCTGATCGTCGGGACGGCGCTCGGTGTGCGGCACTACCGGCAGGAAATGTCCCAGCCCGCCGAGGACTTCGCGCTGGAGACGACTCCCGGCGCGGTGCTCGAGCCGGAGGGCTGATCCTCACAACCCCGCGGCGCTGACCTGGTAGGCCGCCTCCATGAGCAGCCAGCCGGACAACTGCACCGACAGGTCGCGTCCCGGCACCTTCGACGAGGTCACCGAGCCGCCGGAAGTGAAGTAACCGGCTCCCGCGCTGCCGCCGGGCAGCTGCGCCGGCTTGCTCCAGTCGTGCCCGAACAGCGGCTCGCCCTCGACCTGCAGCCGGTTCCCCCACGCCGCCGTGGCGGACGCGGTGACGATCGCGGCGGCCGCGCGGCGGTCGGCGACCTGTTCGGGGTCCTCGCCGGGCAGCATCACCGCGACCAGCGCCAGATACCGGGCCAGGATGCCGTTGAACAGTCCTCCATCGCCGCCACCGCCGCCGGCGACGACGCCGTCGGTGGTCATGTGCTCCTCGATCGCCGCGAGCAGCCGGTGCACGCGCTCGGTGTGCTTCGGATCGCCGGTCTGCACGGCCAGCTCGGCCTCCAAGCCGAGCGCCACACCCTGGCAGTAGGTGAACACCGGACGCTCGATCTCACCGGAGGGCAGGTGGATGCCGTCCAGGATCAGCCCGGTCTCCGGATCGCGCAGCGTCGCGTCCAACCAGTCGGCCATCTCCTCGGCGCGCTGGACGCGCCCGAGGCGTAGCAGCGCGATCGCGGCGGGACCGTTCGCGGGGGCGTTGAAATAGTCCGAGCCGACGCGCCACGGCAAGCCGCCGCCGACCTGCGGCTGCCAGCCGTCGTGCAGTTGCTTCTCCAGCGCGGCCAGCGCGCTGCGCACATCGGCGCCCTGGGTGCGCTCCGCGCGTTCCAGCGCGATGGCCAGCCACGCCATGTCGTCGTAGTAGCGATTGGTCCAGCCGGTGATGTTGCGGATGCGGTGCGAGCGCGCCAGCGCCGCGATCCGCCTGCGCCGCACCGGCGTCGGCGCCCGGTTCGCGGCGTCGGTCGCGCACTCGATGAGATGCGCCTGCCACCAGTAGTGCCATGCGCCGAAGACCCGCTCGCGCCTGGTGGCGGGCCAGCCGACCACGCCGAGTTCGGTCCCCGGCAACGCCCACAGCGCGCGGAGGTGCCGCGAGACGACCGCCGATTCGGCCATGTCGGCCCGTTCCGACCACAGCGTCGGGCGCGCGACGGCGTCCCGGCCCGCCTGCGCCCGGCCGGTCGGCGGACGCGGTGCCGCGGAGCCGTTTTCGGCGTGCTCCACGCTCGGCACCTCGATGTCGTCGCTCCGCGAGGTCATGAGTCAATGGTGCCAGGCCAGAACGGATTTATGCGCCCGATTTGTTACGAAAGCGATGTGCAATCGTGCCGGTGCGCCACCGGGCCGGAAGATCTCCAGCTCACAGGGCGGAGAGCTGGTCCGGTGATCACCACGCCTGCGTGAGATCGGCGTGTTGCCGGATCCAGGCGTGCATGGCGATCCCCGCGGCCACGCCCGCGTTGATGCTGCGGGTGGAGCCGAACTGCGCGATCGACACCGTCATCACGGCGGCCTGCTTGGCGTGCTCGGTGACGCCCGGCCCCTCCTGGCCGAACAGCAGCAGGCAGGCGCGCGGCAGGGTGACCGTCTCCAGCGGGATCGAGCCCGGCACGTTGTCGACGGCGACCACGGTGAGCCCGGCGCGCTCGCTGAATGCCAGCAGTTCGCCGATGTCGGCATGGTGCCGGATGTGCTGGTAACGATCGGTCACCATGGCGCCGCGGCGATTCCACCGCCTGCGCCCGACGATGTGCACGGCCGCGGCGGCGAAAGCGTTCGCCGTGCGCACCACGGTGCCGATGTTCGCGTCGTGCCCGAAGTTCTCGATCGCGACGTGGAACGGGTGCCTGCGCCGGTCGATGTCGGCGACGATGGCCTCGCGGCTCCAGTACCGGTAGGCGTCCACCACATTGCGGCGGTCGCCCTGGGCCAGCAGTTCCGGGTCCAGGCGCGGATCGTCCGGCGGCGGCCCGGCGTGCTCGCCGGCCCACGGACCGACGCCGTTCGGGTGCTCGCCCCACTCCGTCGGCCCGGGTAGGTCCTGCTCCGCCGCGTCCGGCACTGGGTGACTCACGCCGACGATGCTAATTCCGGCCGCCGTGCCCGCGACGGGTGGCTCAGTAGCTGGACGAACTCCCCGCGAACGCACCGACCAGCCCGAGCACCAGGAACAACAGCAGGAACACCAGACTCAGGACCATCAGGGCGGTGGCGATGATGCCGCAGATGTAGCCCGCGTTGACGTTGCCCCGGCCGCCGATGGTTCCGCCGGACGCGTCGATCTCGTTGAGCGCCCGCTTGCCCATCACCCAGGCGAAGGGTCCGATGAACTGGCACAGCACGAGGCTCAGGATGCCCAGGATCAGGATCGTGGTGGATTGCGGGTGGTCCGGCGGTCCGTAGGCCCCATAGGCTGGATAGCCGTACGGCGGCTGCTGCGGCGGGTAGCTCATCAGCAGGATCGTAGTGGGTGTGGCGGACTACACCACATTTTCGGCGGACAGCTCCATCGAACCTCGAATCGAGCGCGACCACCATGGATCCCATGACGAAGACACACGCCGAACCGGCCCTGGTGCTCGATTTGCCGCCTGACGCACCCGAATCGGAGGAACACCTGCTGCGCACGGTGCTGCTCGCGCCGGTGCGCGCCCGGTTCTGGAAGGAACTCGTCTACGTCCTGACCGTTTTCGTGATCGGCTGTCTGGCCGTCACCTATCTGTTCTTCGGCTTCGGCGGCGGGCTGTATATCGCGATCACCGTCATCGGCCTGCCGCTACTGGCCCTGGTGCTGCTCGGCGGACGGGTGTGGGGCCGGATCTACCGCGCGCTGGCCAAGGACCTGCTCGGCGTCGCCGTCGCACCGCCTCCGCCGTTCGTGCCCGCGCCCGGGCTGATCGGCTACCTCAAGAGCGCGTTCACCGATCGGGCGAGCTGGCGTGCGGTGGTGTTCCTGCTCGCCCAGGCGGTGCTCGGGGTCGCGGTGGGGTACTTCGTGCTCGTCGCGGTGGCGATGACCATGTTCACCGCACTCTCCCCGATCCCGTGGGCGCTGGTCCACCCGACCAACGTCGACGCGGACGGCGTCGAGCACACATCGATGGTCCAGTTCGGCGATTTCTACCTCGACAGCTGGCCGAAGGTGCTCGGATTCGCGCTGCTGGGTCTGCTCGGCTGCCTGGCGTTGCCCTGGCTGCTGCGCGCCGTCTGCTGGGTGCACGGGCTGCTCACCATCGCCCTGCTCGGTGCGACCGATCGCGACCGCCGGGTGACCGAACTGCGGGAGAGCAGGCGGACCGCGGTCGAGGACTCCGCGGCGACCTTGCGCAGACTGGAACGCGATCTGCACGACGGCACCCAGGCCAGGCTGGTCACCATCGCGATGGCGCTGGGCCGGGCCGAGGACCGGCTCGCCGCGGGCGGTGACCCCAGCGACCTCATCGCCGACGCGCGCGCGAGCTCGAAGGAGGCGCTGACCGAACTGCGCGAACTGGTGCGCGGAATCCATCCGCCCGCACTGGAATTGGGGCTCGAACCGGCGCTGGAGACGCTGACGGCGCGCTGCTCGGTGCCGGTGGAGCTGCGGGTGCACCTGCCGGAGCGACCGAGCCCGGCCGTCGAGGCGATCGCGTACTTCTCGGTGGCCGAGCTGCTGACCAACGTGGTGCGGCACGCGCGGGCCACCAGCGCGTGGGTCTCCGTCCTGCCGGGCGACGGACGGACCATCGCGGTGACGGTGCGCGACAACGGGATCGGCGGCGTGGTGGCGCCGGTGGACGGCGCGATCGGCGCGGGCAGCGGATTGTCCGGGCTGGCGGCGCGGGCCCGCACCGTGGACGGGACGCTGACCGTGCGGAGCCCGGCCGGCGGACCGACCGTGGTGACCATCGCGCTGCCCTTGGCGGGGTCGCGATGAGCGACGGTCTGCGCATCGTGATCGCCGAGGACAGCGCCATCCTGCGCGACGGGCTGGCCGGGCTGCTCGCCGAACGCGGCCACGAAGTGGTCGCCATGGTCGGCGACGCGACCACCCTCGCCGACGTGGTCGGCACGCACAACCCGGATGTCGCCGTGGTGGACGTGCGGATGCCCCCGAGCTACACCGACGAAGGACTGCTCGCCGCCATCGAATTGCGCCGCAAGTATCCGATGACCGGCGTGCTGGTGTTCTCCCAGTGGGTCGAGACGCGCTACGCCACCGAGTTGCTGGCCGGGGGCGCGAGCGGCGTCGGTTACCTGCTCAAGGACCGGGTCGCCGATGTCGGGGACTTCGTGGACGCGCTGCACCGCGTGGCCACCGGCGGCACCGCGCTCGACCCGGAGGTGGTGAGCCAACTGATGGGCGCCTCGCGTCAGCAGGATTCGCTGGCCCGCCTCACCCCGCGCGAACGCGAGGTGCTCGAACTGATGGCCCAAGGCCTGTCCAACAGCGCCATCGCCGCCACCCTGACCGTGACCGAACGCGCGGTGGAGAAGCACATCGGCAACATCTTCATCAAGCTCGACCTGCCGCCCTCGGACACTCACCACCGCCGTGTGCTGGCGGTATTACGACTCAGGGGCTGAATTCGCGCCCGCCCCGCACGCCGTGTGCAAGACTCCCCAGTGGATCGACACGGAGGGGCGCTGTGACCATCGGGTGGCCGGATCACCTTCTGACGCTCGCGGAGTGGAACGCGCTACCCGAGGACAACAGTCGCTTCTACGAATTGGCAGAAGGTGTTCTCATCGCGTCGCCGCGGCCGCCGTCGCGGCACCAGCGGGCGGCCTTGCGCCTCTCCATGCAGATCGAGCCACAGCTTCCCTCCGGCTACAGCGTGCTCATGCAGTCGGAAGTGGTGGTCGACGACGGTCGGCCACCGACCGTGCGTGTGCCGGACGTTCTCGTGGGCCCGAGCGCGGATATCGACGCGAACCTACCGCGCTGGAACGCCCGCGACTTGCTGCTCGTGGTCGAGATACTCGCCGATGGCACGCGCCGGACCGATCGACGGACCAAGTTCTTCGAGTACGCCGCGGCCGGTATCGGGCACTACTGGCTCGTCGACCTCGAGCCGCTCAGCCTGACCGCCTATACGTTGATCGACGGCGGCTACGAGTTGTCCGCGAAGACGTCCGGTGCGGTGAACCTGGAACTGGCCGAAACCACTATCACCGTCGATCCTGACGCGCTGACCAGCAGCCGAGCGGCCCGATAGCCCCTACCACCGAGTGGTTCGGGCCTATCCTGGAGGTCTGGCACTCGGGGTGGAGGCTGGTATGGATCACGAGCGGATTCTGCGCACGGTGCTCGGGGTGACCGCCGGGTATCTGATCCTGCTGGCGCTGTGGCTGGGGTGGGTGGTGCAGCGGACGCCGCCGGGGACCGTGCCGTATCAGATCGTGGCGTTGGTCGGGTTGTTCGGCTCGTGCCTCGGCATCGGGATGATGCTGGCCGCGCGGCCGTCCAAGGCGGATCGCCAGTTGTGGCGGCACGGCTTGGAGGGGTGGGCGACGGTCGAGGGCGTGCACCCGCTGCAACGCACCGACCATCACACCGAACTGACCGAACTCGATCTCGAACTGACCGTCCCCGGATCCGAGAGTTACCGGGGCACAGTGGTTTTCGACGCCACCCCGGCCGACAAACCCCGGCTCGCGGTCGGCGAGATCCTTTCGATCCGCGTCGACCCGGCGAACCGGGACCGCATCATTCTGGTGCTGTGATCAGCGGCTGAACGTGCGCGTTCGGATCGGCGAGCAGGTACTGCGCGGCCGCGTAGGTCGCCAGGATCACGCCTTCGGTCACCCGGCGGGCCCGCCGACCGCGCGCGAACAACCGCCGCAGCACGATCAGCCCGTCCGACACGGTGAACAGCAGCGCCCCGAGGCCGAGGCGGCTGCGCGGATCGACACTCGGAATATTCAGTCCCGCAATATTTTTCGCGCTCGGCGCCAGCGCCGGGTCGGACGCCAGCACGGCGGCGGCACCCAAGGTGACGCCGTAGGCCGTCAGCGGTGCGGCCACCGTCGGCGCCTTCCTGCGCAGCAATCCTGCCGCGCCCAGCCACGCGATCACCCGCGGTACCGCCACCCCTGCGGCGGGCCTGCCGCCCATCCGCCACCACAGCGTGGCGTATCCCGCCTGCATCACCGCGAACGACGACGCGCCCGCGATGAGCCTGCGGTCGTCGTCCGGATCGATGAGCAGGATGTCGCCGACAGTGGCCGCGCCGAGCGACCCGATCAGCACGGTGCGCTCGGTGGACGGCAGCTGCTTGCCTTCGGTCGCCACGTCGGCCGCGAGCAGCGGCATCAACAGCGGCTTGGCGAGCCACTGCGCCTTCTCCCGTCCGGTGACGGCGCCGTAGACGGTGACCGCCGCCGCGGCGAGGAACCCGGCTCGGAACGGGCGCATGCTAGAAACTCGGCTCGGCCGGGGCGGGGGGCAGCGTGACGACCTGGCCCGCGTAGCTCAGGCCCGCGCCGAAGCCGAGCAGCAAAGCCGTCTGGCCGCCCTTCGCCTTGCCGGTGACCAGCATCTCCTCGATCGCCAGCGGAATGGACGCGGCCGAGGTGTTGCCGGTGTTCTCGATGTCGTTGGCCATCGGGACCTCGTCGGCCAGTCCGAGATTCTTCTTCATCAGCTCGTTGATCCGGGCGTTGGCCTGGTGCGGGACGAAGACCTCGATGTCCTCCTTGGCCACGCCCGACACCTCGAGCGCGGTGGACAGCGCGCGCGGCAGCGTCACCGCGGCCCAGCGGAAGACCCGGGGGCCTTCCATCCGCAGCGACATCCGGCCGACCGGATCGACGGCCGGGTCGAGCCCCTGCATGGACTGGGCCCGGTGCATGTACTCCAGGAAGTCGATGTCCTGCATGATCGCGGCGGCGTTCTCACCGTCGCTGCCCCACACGGTGGGCGAGATGCCGTTCTCGTCGCTCGGACCGACCACCACCGCACCCGCGCCGTCACCGAAGATCATCGCGGTGCCGCGGTCGGTGGGGTCGAGCCCGACGGTCATCGTCTCGGCGCCGATGAGCAGCACATATTCGGCGGAGCCGGACCGGATCATGTCCGCGGCCACGCCGAGGCCGTATCCGAAGCCGCCGCAGCCGGAGGTCAGGTCGAACGCGGGGACGCCGTTCATGCCGATGTCGTAGGCCACCTGCGGCGCGCCGTGCGGGGTGAGGGTCAGCCAGCTGGAGGTGGCCAGGATCACGGCGCCGATCTTCGACCGGTCGACGCCGCTGTTGACGATCGCGCGCTCGCCCGCCGCCGCCGCGATCGACCGGAGCGTCTCGTCACCGCTGATCCAGCGCCGGTTGCGGACGCCGGTGCGTTCGTAGATCCACTCGTCGGTGGAATCGAGGACTTCGCAGACCTCGGCGTTGCTGACCAGGCGCTTGGGTCGGTAAGCGCCGATTCCGAGCATCGCAACGTTTTCGCGACTCCTGTTGACTGCAATGCTCACCACTGGTGACTCACACGACCCTTCACCTTCGAAGACTTAGACCATCGCCCAGGCTATCCCAGGGCGAGATCCTTCAAGCCGAGGATCGACCGGTACTCCAGACCTTCCGCGGCGATCACCTGGTCAGCGCCGGTTTCCCGGTCGACGACGGTGGCGACGCCGACCACGGTAGCGCCCGCCGCGCGCAGTGCCCGCACCGCGGTCAACGGTGAATTGCCGGTCGTGGTGGTGTCCTCGACCACCAGCACCCGCTTACCCACGATGTCCGGGCCCTCGATCTGGCGCTGCATGCCGTGCGACTTCGCCGCCTTGCGCACCACGAACGCGTCGATCGGGCGGCCGGGAGCGTGCATCACGGCCAGCGCGACCGGGTCGGCGCCCATGGTGAGACCGCCGACGGCGTCGAAATCCCAGTCCGCGACGAGTTCGCGCAGCAGCTTGCCGATCAGCGGGCCCGCGCCGTGGTGCAGCGTCGCGCGGCGCAGGTCGACGTAGTAGTCGGCCTCCTTGCCCGAGGACAAAGTCACCCGGCCGTGCACGACCGCGAGCTCGCGGACCAGCGCGGCCAACCGGTCCCTGTCGTTGGTAATCACGTCGATCATGTCAAGTCCTTCCGCGTGCGTTGAACAGCCCGCGATTGAGCCGGGCCCCCAGGGTTCGCGGGATCGCTCCGGCGAGGGTGGTGAGCGCTTTGTACTGCATTCCGGGCACGCTGAGCACCCGGCCCTTCTCCAGATCGCGCAGTGAGCCGGCGACTACTTGGTCGACGCTCAGCCACAACGCTTCGGGCAGCGAGGGCATCTCGATGCCGGCTCGCCGGTGGAATTCCGTGCGGACGAATCCCGGGCACAAGGCTTGGACCCGGACTCCGGTTCCGGCCAGTCCCCCTGCCAACCCTTCCGTGAAGGATACGACGTAGGCCTTGGACGCCGAATACGTCGACCCGCGTCCGGGGATCAGGCCGGCCACGCTGGCCACGTTGACGACGCAGCCGTTCGCCGCCGCGATCATCGGCGGCAGCGCGGCCCTGGTGAGCCGCACCACCGAGGTGACGTTGACGTCCAGTTGCGCCTGCAACTGCTCGGGCGGCACCGTCCAGAACTCGCCGGAGTGCGCGAAACCGGCGTTGTTGACCAGGAATTCGACTCCGTCGGCCAGCCGCGCCGCGACCTGCTCGCGGTCCTCGGCGCGGGCCAGATCGGCGACGAGTATCTGCGAGCGGGTACCGAAGCGGTGCTCCAGGTCCGTCGCGAGGGCCACCAGACGCTGCTCGGTCCGGGCGGCCAGCACCAGGTCGTAGCCGAGCGAGGCCAGCCGCGTCGCGTAGCCGCGGCCGATGCCCGAGGTCGGGCCGGTGACCAAGGCCACCGGGCGGGCGGTGCCGGGCAGCCTCGGATGCGGATGCTCGGTCATGACGGCGCGATCGGTCGCAGTCGCGCGGTTCCGACTGCGGTGGGCGCGCGGCCGATCACTTCGGCACGGGTCCCTGGTAGGGGCGGAATCCGGGATGGAAGGGCCCGCCTGGCGGGTCGGCGGGCCGCTGCCGCGACTCGCGATCGGCGCGACCCTCGTCGCGCTCCTCGCGCGGCCGCGCCTCGGCGTCCGCACGCCCGCGGGCGCGCGCGTCCGGCACGACGGCGAGCGAGGGGCGGCGCGCCGGTTCCGAGCCCGGCTCGTCGGCGTGGGCGTCCTCGCCGGACCGCTCGTCGTCCTCGGCGTGCGGCCGGTCGTCGGCGTCGTCCTCGATATCTCGAACGTCCTCGCCCCGCTGCCGCTCCCGAGGGCGGGGACGACCCGGCTCGCCGTCGAAACGCGGCTCGCTGACCGGCGGCAGCACGTGCAGCAGCCCGGACAGGCGCAGCACGGCGTCGATCGCGCTTTCCCAGTCCTTCGGGGTGGTGCCGACCAGCAGCATGCCCAGCGTCCAGTTGCCCTCGCTCCAGAGCATCTGCACGGTGTCGGGAAGATTCTCGATGAAGGCGACCATGCGCTGATCGACGGCGTGCCTGGCGATTTCGGGATTGGTCGCGAACACCACGCGGTCGCCGATGGCGCCGAGCAGTTCCAGATCGTGGTCCTTGGGCGGGCTGGCGGTCTTCAACCGCATGTCCACGTCGATGTCCGAGCCGATCTGGCGGCGCACCGCGACCAGCGTCGCGGAATCCTCCAGGTCGAACAGCACGAACTTCTCGCCCTTACGGATGCCGGAGACCACGTCGACCGCGGAGAGATAGCCCAGCTTCGCCAGCGCGCCTCGCCGCCAGGTCGACGCCAGCGCGGGTTCCACGGACACGTAGGTATAGCCCTGCGACTTCGCCCAGACCTGTCGCGCGTGACCGGTCCGCTGCCGCTGGAGCCGATCGAAATACAGCAGCACGATCGCGCCCACGAGCGCGATCGCCGCCAACCCGAACCACATTGCCGTCATCGACGCCTAGCCTAATGGTCCCGGACGGACATGGTCCGTCATTACCCCCGCGCCGAGCCGAGCGAAACGGGAGCGGTCATCGATCCCGCTCACCGGGCGATTGCGCGGTACTTCGCTCCGACGACGGACCGGGCGGCTCATCGGCCGCCGCCGGGCAGCGAGGTACCGATGATGACCTTCGCCTGGATCGATCCGTCCGGCGCCTTGTCGCCCTGGATCAGGACCAGCTCACCGGCGGCCAGATCCGACACTTTGGTGCCGGACAAGGCGATCACCTGGGTATTCGCGTCGGTGCGCACCGTGATGGTATTGCCCATCACCGAACTCACCGTCAAGGTGCCTCCGTCGTTGGCGGTGATGGTGCCCATGGTCGCGCCGAGCCCGTCGACGTCGCCGAGGCCGGGCACGCTGGGCAACCCGCTCGGCGGACTCGGCTGCGTGGACCTGGGCACGGGCGCGGGCCGTGTCGTGACGCGCGCGGTCGAGGCCGCCGCGGTGTCGGCCGAACCGGAGTCGCTGCCGCCCAGCAGCACACCCGCGACCACCCCGATCGCACCGATCAGCACGATGACGCCGAGGCCGAGGGCGATCCAGAGACCGGTGTTGCGCCGCGGCGGCTGCGGTGGCGGTCCGCCGCCGGGGGGCATCGCGCCACCGGGCGGCCCGGCAGTGCCTTGCCACCGATCAGCGCCGCTGTCCGGATAAGCAGACCACTGGGAGTCGTAGGCCGGGAATTCGCGCGTCGCGTTCGCCCCCGGCGGCGGCCCCCAAGACCCGTATTGCTCCGTCGGCGGATACTCCGACGGAGCGCCCGCGCCGTATGCCTCGGAGTACTCCGTGGTGTGCGCTGGGCCGCCGTACCCGGATTTGCCCGGCGGACCCAGGTGCTCGGTCGGCGCATCCTCCGGCCGCTGTCCCCAGGGATCGTTCGGGTTGGTCATGCCTTCCAGCGTAGGCTTTGTCCGCTCGCTCGCACCCGCACCTCATGGGCGGGTGTGCCTTCGCCCGTGCGGAAGCCTGCCGGGAGGCGCACGCTCGCAATCGATCCCACATCCAGCACGCTCGCCCCCCGTGGACGAAATGTGCTGTGCGCGAGAGGCACTGGCGGCCCTCGCCCTGCCGTGCCGCGAAGTGGGCAGTATCCCATTCGCGACATCGCCGAGACCGCCCCCGGCCTCAGCCCGCCGCGCCGACGACCCCCGGGGGCTGTAGGGCGCGTTCGCCGATCCCCTCGACGGGCCCGGCGAGTAGCCGGCCTCGCCCCGAGCGCTGCCCGGAGCGGGGCCGCTCGCTCACCTGCCGATGATCAGGCCGTCCCCGTCGGGGCTGACACTCACCTTGACGTTGTCGCCGTCGGTGATCTCGCCCGCGAGCAGTTCCTTGGCGAGGGAATCGCCGATGGCCTGCTGGATAAGCCTGCGCAACGGGCGCGCGCCGTAGGCGGGGTCGTAGCCGCGCACCGCCAGCCAGAACCGGGCCGAATCGCTGACCTCCAGCTTCAGCCTGCGCTGCGCCAGCCGCTTCTGCAGCTGCTCGAGCTGGATGTCGACGATGTGCTCGAGCTGTTCCTCGTCGAGCGAGTGGAACATGACCACGTCGTCGAGGCGGTTGAGGAACTCCGGCTTGAAGGCCGAGCGCACGGCGTTCATGACGAACTCGCGATCACCGCCCGCGCCCAGGTTGGAGGTCAGGATGAGGATGGTGTTGCGGAAGTCCACCGTGCGGCCCTGGCCATCGGTGAGCCTGCCTTCGTCGAGCACTTGCAGCAGGATGTCGAACACGTCCGGGTGCGCCTTCTCGATCTCGTCGAACAGCACCACCGTGTAGGGCCTGCGCCGCACCGCCTCGGTGAGCTGACCGCCCTGGTCGTAACCGACGTAGCCGGGCGGGGCGCCGACCAGCCGGGCGACCGAGTGCTTCTCGCTGTACTCGCTCATGTCGATGCGGACCATGGCGCGCTCGTCGTCGAACAGGAAGTCGGCCAACGCCTTCGCCAGCTCGGTCTTGCCGACGCCCGTGGGGCCGATGAACATGAACGAGCCGGTCGGGCGATTCGGGTCGGCGACACCCGCGCGCGCCCGGCGCACCGCGTCGGACACCGCCTGCACCGCCTCGTTCTGGCCGACCACGCGGCGGCCCAGCTCGTCCTCCATGCGCAGCAGCTTCTGCGTCTCCCCTTCCAGCATCCGGCCCACCGGAATACCGGTCCAGGAGGACACCACCTCGGCGATGTCGTCCGGGCCGACCTCCTCCTTGAGCATCACCTCGCCGTCTCCCGCTGTGGCCGAAATTTTTTCGGCCTCGGCGAGCTGCTTCTCCAGCGCCGGGATCCGGCCGTAGCGCAGTTCGGCGGCCTTGCCCAGATCGCCGTCGCGCTCGGCGCGCTCCGACTCGCCGCGCAGCGCTTCCAGCTGCTCTTTGAGCGTGCGCACCTGATCGATCGCGTTCTTCTCGTTCTGCCAGCGGGTGGTCAGCTGGTTGAGTTTCTCCCGGTCGTCGGCGAGTTCGGAGCGCAGTTTCTCCAGCCGCTGCTTGGAGGCCTCGTCGGTCTCCTTGGCGAGGGCGACCTCCTCGATCTCCAGCCTGCGCACCGCGCGTTCCACCTCGTCGATCTCCACGGGGCGGGAGTCGATCTCCATGCGCAACCGCGAGGCCGACTCGTCGACCAGGTCGATCGCCTTGTCCGGCAGGAACCGGGAAGTGATGTAGCGGTCCGACAGCGTGGCCGCGGCGACCAGCGCGGAGTCGGTGATGCGCACGCCGTGGTGCACCTCGTAGCGCTCTTTGATGCCACGCAGGATGCCGATGGTGTCCTCCACCGACGGCTCGCCGACCAGCACCTGCTGGAAGCGCCGTTCCAGGGCGGCGTCCTTCTCGATGTGCTGGCGGTATTCCTCCAACGTGGTCGCGCCGACCAGGCGCAGCTCGCCGCGAGCCAGCATCGGCTTGATCATGTTGCCCGCGTCCATCGCCGATTCGCCGGTGGCGCCCGCGCCGACGATGGTGTGCAGCTCGTCGATGAACGTGATGATCTGACCCGCGCTGTTCTTGATGTCCTCGAGCACGGCCTTGAGCCGCTCCTCGAACTCGCCGCGGTACTTCGCGCCCGCGACCATCGCGCCGAGGTCCAGCGCGACGACGGACTTGCCGCGCAGCGACTCCGGGACGTCGCCCGCCACGATGCGCTGGGCCAGGCCCTCGACGATCGCCGTCTTGCCGACGCCGGGCTCGCCGATCAGCACCGGGTTGTTCTTGGTGCGCCGACTCAGCACCTGCACCACCCGGCGGATCTCGGTGTCCCGGCCGATCACCGGGTCGAGCTTGCCCGCGCGAGCCGAGGCCGTCAGATCGGTGGAGTACTTCTCCAGCGCCTGGTAGCTGCCCTCCGGATCGGGGCTGGTCACACGGGCGCTGCCGCGCACCGCGGTGAACGCCGAGCGGAGCGCGTCGGCGGTGGCGCCGTACTTGCGCAGCAGCATCGTCACGTCGGAGTCGCCTTCGGCGAGACCGACCATGACGTGCTCGGTGGAGACGTACTCGTCACCGAGCTCGGTGGCCAGGCGCTGCGCCGCGGTGATCGCGGCGAGCGCCTCGCGGCCCAGGTTCGGGGTGGTGGTGGCGCCGGTCGCGCGGGGCAGCCGGTCCACGATGTCCTGTGCCTCGCCTCGCACGGTCGCCGGATCCGTTCCGACTGCTTTCAGCAAGGGCGCGGCGATGCCGTCGGTCTGGTCCAGCAACGCCACCAGCAAGTGCGCCGGACGAATCTCCGGGTTGCCCGCGGCGGAGGCCGCCTGCAAGGCAGCGGTCAGCGCCGCCTGGGTCTTGGTGGTGGGATTGAACGAGTCCACGGGTCACCTTCCTACTAGTCGATGCACACGGCGGCCGAGCGCGGTCATCCGGCCGGAGCTCACGCTCCGACGCGCCCGCTCCCGCTTCGGCTCGGCGCCGTTCCTTACCGTCCAACGTCCGAAAGGTTGAGTCTGTTCCGCTCAAGTTTGAAATTCTTCACCGCGCCGGTCCGATACCGCCGGATCGTGTCGAACGCTACGCCGCGACACCGGCGAATGCGACGCCGCGCGACACCGCCGATGCGATGATTCCGCACGTCGAGGGGGTTCGGGTGCCTACGATGACCTCGGCCGTGAGCTCTTCACCCCGAATCAAGGAGCGTATGGATGCGCGCGATCGTGGTACGGAAGTTCGGAGCGACGCCGGAACTGGCCGAGATGCCGATGCCCGAGCCCGGCCCGGGAGCCGTGCGGGTCCAGCTCCAGGCGGCCGGAGTGAATCCCTTCGACGCGAAGCTGGCCGACGGGATCCTGGACGGCAAACTGCCGCACGACTTTCCGATGATCCTCGGCGTGGACGGTGCGGGGACGGTCGCCACGATCGGCGCGGGCGTCAGCCGCTTCGCCGTCGGCGACCGGGTGGTCGGCAAGTTCCTCACCCCACCGGTTGGCCACGGCAGCTTCGCCGAGTACGCGGTGTTGCCGGAGGGCGGCACGCTCGTGCCGATCCCGCCGGGCGTGCCGACCGTCGCGGCCGCCGCGCTGCCCACCGCCGGGGTGACCGCGCAGGACCTCGTGGACGCCACGCACATCCAGCCCGGCCAAACGGTACTGATCGTCGGCGCGACCGGCGGCGTCGGCTCCTTTTTGGTGCAACTGGCCAATATCGCGGGCGCGCACGTCATCGCGACGGCGCGCGGCGGCTCCGCCGATCAGATGACCCGGCTGGGCGCGGCCGAGACGGTGGACTACACCGCGGGCCCGGTGCGCGACCAGGTCGCCGCCGCGCATCCGGACGGGATCGACGTGCTGTTCGACCTGGTGAGCCCGCCCGAGGCGCTGGCGGAGCTGACCACGCTGGTCCGCGACGGCGGCACGGTGTACTCCACCATCTTCGCCGCCGACGAGGACGCGTTGCGCGCACGGTCGCTCGCGGGCGGCAACATCGAATCCAAGGGCAGCGCGGCGGAACTGGCCCGGCTGATCCAGCGCGTCGCGGCGGGTGACGTGGTCGTGCCGATCGATGCCACCGTCCCGCTCGCGGAGGGACCCGCGGTCATCGGAGCGCCCGGCGCGCGCGGCAAGACCGTGCTCGCCATCTGAGCCGTCCCGCCCCCGCGACACCACCCCGGAGGTGCGTGCTGAGCACCCGACCACCCCAGTTCGGCTTGTTCCTGATCCCCGAGGCCGACGACTTCCGCAGGCTCGCCGAGCTGAGCGTCTACGCGGACGTGTCCGGACTCGACCTGATCGGCATCCAGGACCACCCCTACCAGCGCCGCTTCCTGGACACCTGGACGCTGATCACCGCGCTCGCCACACGGACCGAGCGGATCACCTTCTTCCCCGACGTCGCGAACCTGCCGCTGCGCCATCCAGCGCTGCTCGCGAAGGCGGTGGCCTCGCTCGACATCATCAGCGACGGCCGGATCCAGCTCGGCCTCGGCGCGGGCGCGTTCTGGGACGCCGTCGCCGGCATGGGCGGACCACGGCGAACCGGCGGCGAGGCGGTACACGCCCTGGCCGAGGCGATCGCGGTCATCCGCGCCCTGTGGAGCGACGCGCGGTCGGTCCGGGTGCCGGGCGCCTTCTACGCCCTGGCGGGTGCGCATCCCGGTCCCCGTCCGCAGCACGACCCGGGCATCTGGCTCGGCGCGCGGGGGCCGCGCATGCTCGAACTCACCGGTCGCGTCGCCGACGGCTGGGTGCCGTCGGCCGCGTGGGCCCCGCCGGAGTTCCTCGCCGAAGCCGGCAGGCGGATCGATGACGCGGCCGTCGCGGCGGACCGGGACCCGCTGACGGTGCGGCGGGTGTTGAACGTGTCGGGGACCATCACCGCGGACGGGGCCGACCGCGGCTTCCTGGAGGGCCCCGCCGAGCGCTGGGTCGACGATCTGCTCGCCCTGCACCGTGACCAGCGGATCGATGGTTTCGTCTTCTGGCCGACCGAGGGGGAACCGGTGGAGCAGATCCGTCGTTATACCGAGCAGGTCGTGCCCGCGGTCCGCACCGGCGCCGGGACCTGACCGGCTGGGAACGGCCTCCGCGCGTCCAGGACGGACCGCGGGATTCCGGCACAGCTCGCCCCCGGCGCGGGTTCGTGCGGGGCAGCGGCATCCGCCGTTTGCCCACCGATTACCGTTTGCGCGGGTCGCACGGCGCCGTCGGACGTAGTCCGTCTCCGGCCCGCCCACGGCCGGAGGGAAGGCGAGGTACGCCTATACCCACACGACCACGGCATTTTCGGGGATACTTGTCGGCGGGAGACCACCGGTAACGGGTATGTCCCCGGGCAGAACTGAGGGAAAGGAAGCTCCACGTCGTGGATGCGCGTTCGGCTGCGCTGGTCCGCGCCAATTTTCGTTCGGTGATCGAGTCGCCGAACGGACCCGAGCGGTTGGTCAGTGCGTTCTACGGACATTTGTTCGCCGAGAACCCACGGCTGCGCGAATTGTTCCCGCCCGCCATGGAGATGCAGGCCAAACGGATCGCCACGGCCATCCAGTACGTGCTCGACCACCTGGAGGACTGGGACCGGGCACAGAAATTCCTGGAGCAACTCGCCCGCGACCATCGCAAGTACGGCGTCGAGGCGGCGCACTACGACATGGCGGGCCGCGCGCTGCTCGCGGCGTTCCGGGTCTACAACGGCGCGGGCTGGAATCGGGGCCTGGAAGAGGGCTGGCGCGACATCACCATCCTGATCTCCGCCTCCATGGCCATCGGCGCCAACTCCGACAAGTCGCAGCCGGTATGGGAGGCCACCGTGGTCGGCCATCGCCGTGTGCTGGAGGACCTGGCCATCGTGCGCCTACAGTCCGACGGGCCGGTGCCCTACCAGGCGGGGCAGTACGTGCCGGTGACGATTCCGCAGCGGCCCAAGATGTGGCGTTATTTCTCCCCGGCGATCCCCTCCAACCCGTACGGCGAGATCGAGTTCCACGTGCGCAAGATCCGCGGCGGCTGGGTCAGCCCGGCGATCGTCAACGAGACCAGGGTGGGCGACCGATGGCGGATCGCGGGCCCGCTCGGCGGACTGCACGTCGACCGGGACAGCGGCCGCGACGTGCTCATGATCGGCTCGGGCACCGGCATCGCCCCGCTGCGCGCGCAACTGATCGAGATGGGCCAGCGGGGCATCAACCCACGTGTGCACTTCTTCATCGGCGGTCGCTATCCCTGCGACCTGTACGACGTGGAGAACATGTGGCAACTCTCGCAGAGCAACCCGTGGCTGACGATCGTCCCGGTGTGCGAGCAGAAGACCAACCCCTGGTGGTACCCGCATCCGCCGCAGGACGCACCGTACGGCATGCACCGGCGCCTGATCGGTAACCTTGGCGCCGTGGTCGCGAGCTTCGGCGCGTGGGCGGACCGGCAGATCCAGATCGCCGGTTCGGCCCGGATGATCGCCGACACCCGGCGAGCGCTGCTCGCGGTCGGCACGCCGGAGCAGAACATCAGCTGCGACCCTGTGTAACGAAGGAGGCCCCGTTGGGGGATCCGAGCATGCTCGGTAACGGTAATCAGGCGCCGGAATGGACCTCGACCGTCGTCGGTCACCATCGGCTGCGGCACGACCTCGCGGTGATCCGCCTGATCGGCGAGTTCGTGCCGTTCGCCGCCGGACAGTCGGTCGAGGTGCGGGTGCCCCAGCACCCTGGGGTGCGCCGCAGGTTCTCCCCGGCGCTGCCGCCCTCGCTGGACGGGAAGCTGGAGTTCCACGTGCGCACGGTGCCGGGCGGCTGGTGCAGCGGCGCGATCGTCGCCGACACCCAGCCGGGCGACGAGTGGCGGATCGGCGCTCCGGCCGGCGGGTTCTGGGTCGACCCGGACGGCGGCGAGGTGGTGATGATCGCCGGCGGCACGGGTTTGGCGCCGATGCGCGCGCAGATCCTCGAGCTGGCGCGCAAGCCTTCGCCGCCGCCCACCTACCTCTTCGTCGGCGGCCGCTACCCGCGCGACCTCTACGCGTCCGACATGCTGTTTCTGCTGGCCGCCGAATTGCCTTGGCTCACCGTGATTCCGGTGGTGGAGAGCCCGCAGGACCCGAACTGGGTCGACGAGTGGTACGAACAGTCCCGCGTCGACATCGGTTTCGCACCCGACGATCTCCTCTACGGCACGCTCGCCGACGTCCTCGGCTCGCACGGCGCGTTCCTCGAACACCAAGTGCTGGTCTGCGGCTCCCCGGCCATGGTCCAGACCACCGTCGACCGCCTCCTCGAAACCGGAACCCCACCGGAACGGATTCAGTTCGAGGGGCTGTAACCGATCCAACCGATCGCTCATCCGAACGGCCCTCCGTGAGTTCGGTGATCGCAACCGACGCAACCACACCAGCTCGATCACGGGCTTCGAGCGAAGCGAGACCGAGCATCCGCCGTTCGCGGGCGCTGGGAAACCAACACAACCTCAATACAACGGGTCGTGGCGGATGTTCTTCGCCAGCGTCCCCGCTGCCATGAGGCGGAACTTGGTGGTCTGCACCATCGAGGGCGACCCGGCGATCTGGACGTCGCGGTCGGACCAGGCGCCGAAGCTCGCGACGACCTTGCCGATCTGGCCGGTCACGCGCGGTTCCAGGCCGGGCCAGGTGGTGCGCGGTTCGTCGGGTTCGGCGTACCACCACGGGTTTTCCTCGTGCTCGCTCACCGGTGTGACGGTGAGCCAGCGGTTGGCCATCGCGAGCTTGCTCAGCGTCTCCAGGTCGTAGAGGTCGCACGGGTGGTGCCCGCCGACGAACAGGTGCACCTTCGGATTGGTGCGCCGCATCGCCATCGACATGAGCTGGGCGCGCAGCGGCGCGATCCCGGTGCCGCAGCCGATCATCAGCATCTTGCGTTTGGCGTTGCGCGGGACTCCGAGACCGCCCAGCGGTGAGCCGAGCAGCCACTGGTCGCCGACGACGGTCTGGCCGACGATGGCCGAGCTGACCCAGCCGCCCAGCACGCTCCGGACGTGGAACTCGATCTCGCCGTTGGCAGTCGCGGGCACGGCGGGCGAGAGATAGCGCCACATGCGCGGCCGCGACGGGATCTGCACACTCAGATACTGACCCGCGGCGTACCGCATCGGCTGATCCAATTGCAGCCGGACGATGACCAGGTTGCGCAGGACCTCCCGGCGTTCGATCACCGTGCCGGTCCACGCCGACGGCGTGGTCTCCTTCTCCGCCGCGCCGATCATGGTGTCGGCGATGATCTTCAGGCCCTCGTCCCAGGCGCGGTCGACCTCGTCGGTCCACATCTCGGTGCCCGCGAACACCTTCACGGCGGTCTTCAGCGCGGTGGCGACAGCGATGTAGTGCGCGGGCTGCACGCCGTACTTGCGGTGGTCCCTACCGAGCTGGGCGAGGAAGGGCAGCAGCTTGTCGGGCTCCTCCAACCGGTCCAGCGCATAGGAGATCGCCTTGACCAGGCGATCGCGCTGCGAGTCCATCGCGGCGGGAAAGAAATCGCGGACGTGCGGGTAGTCGGTGAACAAGATCGCATAGAACGATCTGGCCAGTTTCTCCGGCCCCCCATCCTCCGCAGCAACCGCCTTGAACGTAGTTCTGATCAAAGCGACAGTGCGTGAATCCATTGGTCTCACAACCCCATTTCGCACTCGTTCACGAACCATGCCGGCGAGTGAGGTGCTGCGGGGCCACTCGACAGCAGCCGATGGCAAGGAGTGTAGGCGAGGTTTGCCAGCAACGGAATCTTTCGAAGGAACATCACGCGTGCAATTTCCTCGAAACGAGGATATCCAGGGAGACACGCCAGAGAAACCGACTGAAAGACCGTAGATCTGCCGCTAAATCAGTCGTCCGCACACCGAAAAGGTAAGTGCCTCTTGGTTAAATACGTCCCGATTGGTCTGTTCTAGCGACTTCAGGGCAACACGCAGAACAGCACACGGAGTACGAACCGGGCAAACCGATCTCGATCCGTAAACAAATCTATGGTGAAAAGCGCCAGTTGATTCGACAACGAAATGAACTCCGCCGCAGCACTTGTACAGAGCATAATATGGCTTATTTTCAGCAAATCATCGGCGGTGTCTCAACGACGACGGCCCCGGCCTCGGGTCGCGCTGTGCGACCGAGGCCGGGGCCGTCGTCGTGCCGGTTATCGCCTGCGCTGGCCGTCCTCGCGGCGGTGCCGCGGCTGCCAGACGACCAACGCGGTACTGCGCTGCGGGGCGAGATCGGGACGGTATCCGGCCCGGGCCCGCTCCAGCTCGGCCGACAGTTCCGCGACCTGCTGGCGCAGCTCCTCCACCTGATTGGTCAGTTCGATGATGCGCTTGATGCCCGCCAGGTTGACGCCTTCGTCCTGGGACAGCCGCTGCACCTCGCGCAGCAGCTCGACGTCCCGGGCCGAATAGCGCCGCCCGCCACCCGAAGTCCGTTGCGGCGTGACCAGTCCCAGACGGTCATACGTGCGCAGCGTCTGCGCGTGCATGCCGGCCAGCTGGGCCGCCACCGAGATCATGAAGAACTCGGCCCGCGACCCGCCGGACGCGTTCTTCGGTTCCGAGGACATCACGCACCTGCCCATCCCGCACGTGGATCGAAGCCACTCGCCCGCTCGGCCTCCTGGTAGCGCTTGAGTGCCTCGACGGCGTCGCCGTCGAGCTTCTGCGGCACCGCGACTTTCACCGTCACCAGCAGGTCGCCCGCGCCGCCGCCGCGCTTGGGCACGCCGCGGCCGCGTACCCGCAGGGTGCGGCCGTCCGCGGTGCCCGGAGGCACCTTGACGCCGACCCGGCCGTCCAGCGTGGGCACCGAAACCGTGGTGCCGAGAACCAGTTCACTGTAACTGACCGGCAGCACCAGGGTCAGGTCGTCGCCGTTGCGGCCGAAGACCTTGTCCTGGCTGACGTGGACGGTGACATAGAGGTCGCCCGAGGGCGCCCCGCGCAGTCCCGCCTCGCCCTGTCCGGCCAGCCGGATCCGTTGCCCGTCACCGACTCCCGGGGGAATACGCACCGTGATGGTGCGCGTGCGGTTCTGGATACCGCTGCCCTGGCAGTCCAGGCACGGGTCGTCGATGATCGATCCGCTGCCCCGGCACTCGTCGCACGGCTCGCTGAAGCCGAACGCGCCCTGGTTACGGCTGACGATGCCGGTCCCGTTGCAGATCGGGCAGACTCGCGGACTCGTGCCCGGCTTGGCGCCGCTGCCGTGACACGTGGTGCACGGCGACGGACTGGTCATTCGCAGCGGAACCGTGACGCCCTGGGCCGCCTCCCGGAAACCGAGAGTGGTCTCGGTCTCCACGTCGGCGCCGCGCCGGGGGCGGCTCGACGTCCGCGCGCCGCCACCCCGGTTGAACAGACCGCCGAGCAGGTCGCCGAGGCCACCGTCGCCGGTGCTCGCACCGCCGAAGATGTCCCCGAGATTGAACTCCTGCGAGAAGCCGCCCCCCGCGCCGGACCCGAACCCACCGCGGCTGTAGCCGCCACCCGCGAAGAGCTTGCGGGTGTCGTCGTACTCCTTGCGCTTGGCCGGATCCGACAGCACGGCGTGCGCCTCGCTGACGGCCTTGAACTTCTCCTCGGCTTTGGTGTCACCGGGGTTGGCATCCGGGTGCAAGTCGCGCGCGAGCTTGCGGTAGGCCTTCTTGATCTCGTCCTGCGAGGCGCTGGAGGAAACACCCAGTTCCTTGTAGAAGTCCTTTTCGATCCACTCCCGTTGGCTCACCGAGCATCTCCTCCTCTCGCGTCCTTATTGTTCGTTCGCGCCGGCATCAACATCCGATGCCTCTTCGGTCGGCTGGTTCTCGTTCTCCGTCAGATCGGCCACGCCGTCGGTTACCCCGACGAGCGCGTGCCGAAGCACCCTATCGCCGAAGCGATAGCCTTTGCGCATCACAATGCCGATCACCGGATCGTGGCCGGAGCCCTCGTGCTGCACGGCCTCGTGCAGGGTCGGGTCGAAAGGCTCGCCCTCCGAACCGAACTCCTCGAGGCCCTGCTTGAGCAGCGCGGCCGACAGCTTGTCGGCCACCGACTTCAGCGGACCGGACTCCAGGTCGCCGTGCGCCCGCGCCCGGTCGAGATCGTCGAGCACGCCGAGCAATTCGGTGACCACCGACGCCTTGGCGGAATCGATCGCGGCCTTGCGGTCGCGCTCGACCCGGCGCCGATAGTTGGCGTACTCCGCGGTCAGTCGCTGCAGGTCGGCGGTGCGCTCGGCGAGCTCGCCGCTGATGGTGTCGGCGAGCGCGTCGCCGTTACCGAAGTCCGCACCGTCGCCCGGCTCCGGGGCCTGCGCGGCCGCGGCGCCGTTGTCCGCGGCCGGCTGCCTGATCTCACCGGTCTCCGGATCTATCTTCCGGTTGTCGACGAAGGTGACCGGCTCCTTCTCAGCGTTGCCCTCGCTCACTTCTTCTCCGTGTCGACCGGCTCGTCCACGACCTCGGCGTCCACGACCTGGTCATCGTCCTGCGCGCTGCTCGACGCGCCGTTGCCCTGCGCCGCGGCGTCCGCGGCGGAGGCCTCGTAGATGGCCTGGCCGAGGGCCTGCGACTCGGTCGCCAGCTTCTCGACCGCCGCCTTGACCGCGGCGATGTCGGTGCCCTTCAGAGCCTCGTTCGCCTCGGCGATGGCCGCCTCGACCTTGGTCTTGACGTCCGCGGGGACCTTCTCCTCGTTCTCCTTGATGAACTTCTCGGTCTGGTGCACCAGCGACTCGGCCTGGTTGCGGGTCTCGGCCTCCTCGCGGCGGGCCTTGTCCTCGGCCGCGTGCGCCTCGGCGTCCTTGATCATCCGATCGATCTCTTCCTTGGACAGACCGGAGCCGTCCTGGATCTTGATCGTGTTCTCCTTGCCGGTGCCCTTGTCCTTCGCGGTGACGTGCACGATGCCGTTGGCGTCGATGTCGAAGGTGACCTCGATCTGCGGCACGCCACGCGGGGCCGGCGGGATGCCGGTCAGCTCGAAGGAACCGAGCAGCTTGTTGTGCGAGGCGATCTCGCGCTCACCCTGGAACACCTGGATCTGCACCGACGGCTGGTTGTCGTCGGCCGTGGTGAAGGTCTCCGAGCGCTTGGTCGGGATGGTGGTGTTGCGCTCGATGAGCTTGGTCATCACCCCGCCCTTGGTCTCGATGCCCAGCGACAGCGGGGTCACGTCGAGCAGCAGGACGTCCTTGACCTCACCCTTGAGCACACCGGCCTGCAGGGCGGCGCCGACGGCGACGACCTCGTCCGGGTTCACGCCCTTGTTGGGCTCCTTGCCGCCGGTCAGTTCCTTGACCAGATCGGAGACGGCGGGCATCCGGGTGGAACCGCCGACGAGCACCACGTGGTCGATGTCGGACACCTTGATGCCCGCGTCCTTGATCACGGACTGGAACGGCGCGCGGGTGCGGTCGAGCAGGTCCGAGGTGATCTTCTGGAATTCAGCGCGGGTCAGCTGCTCGTCGAGGAACAGCGGGTTCTTGTCCGCGTCGACGGTGATGTAGGGCAGGTTGATCGAGGTGCTCTGCGAGGAGCTCAGCTCGATCTTGGCCTTCTCGGCGGCCTCACGCAGCCGCTGCATGGCCATCTTGTCCTTGGTCAGGTCGATGCCCGAGCTGGCCTTGAACTTGTCGACCAGCCACTGCACGACCCGCTCGTCCCAGTCGTCGCCACCGAGGTGGTTGTCGCCGGAGGTGGCGCGGACCTCGACGACGCCCTCGCCGATCTCCAGCAGCGAGACGTCGAAGGTGCCGCCACCGAGGTCGAAGACCAGGATGGTCTGCTCCTTGTCGCCCTTGTCCAGGCCGTAGGCCAGCGCCGCCGCGGTGGGCTCGTTGACGATGCGCAGGACGTTCAGGCCCGCGATCTGGCCTGCTTCCTTCGTGGCCTGCCGCTGGGCGTCCTCGAAGTAGGCGGGCACGGTGATGACCGCGTCGGTGATCTCCTCACCGAGGTAGGACTCCGCGTCGCGCTTCAACTTCATCAGCGTGCGTGCGCTGATCTCCTGCGGCGTGTACTTCTTGCCATCGATCTCGACGGTCCAGTCCGTGCCGATGTGCCGCTTGACGGAGCGAATGGTGCGGTCGACGTTGGTGACGGCCTGGTTCTTGGCCGGCTGGCCGACCAGTACCTCGCCGTTCTTCGCGAACGCGACGATCGACGGGGTGGTGCGCGATCCTTCCGAGTTGGCGACGACGACCGGCTCGCCGCCTTCGAGAACGGCGACGACCGAGTTCGTGGTCCCGAGGTCGATTCCGACCGCACGAGCCATTGTGGTTCCTCCTAAGTGACGTACCAATGTGTGTCGGTGCCGGGCGAAAACCGCCCTGCGACGCCCGATGACGGACGCCGCGAGACCTCGCCCCTAGCACCTCACGGAGCACAGCCCCAGCAACACTGAGCGTGGTCGGCTCAATCCTGCCCCGCAGGAGTCTCGGAGTCAACCGAAACTTGAGTCGATCGCACTCAATCTTGTCGAAAAGCTCAACGGCCGACTCGCGCGATTAATTCCCGGCGGGCGGCACAACCGTGTGATCCGCCGCACAGCGCAGCCCGCACAACCAGGCGGCCGAGGAAGCCGCGACGGGCGTGCTCGCGCAGTAGGGTGACCGCGGGGCACCCGCCCGTGCGCCGTCGATCCGAGGAGTCGCCATGAGGGCCGCCGTCGTCACCGCCGCCGAATTCGAGGTCGCGGAGCTGCCCACGCCCCGGCCAGGCGCGGGTCAACTGCTGATCGATGTGTCGCGCTGCGGCATCTGCGGATCGGACCTGCATGCCCGCACCCACGCCGACGAACTGGCCGACCTCGCCGTCGCCACGGGCTACGAGCACTTCATGCGCTCGGACCAGAGCGTGGTGCTCGGCCACGAATTCAGCGGCACGGTCGTCGAGTACGGGCCGGACTGCCGCAGAAGGTGGAAGACGGGCACGCCGGTGGTGGCGCTCCCGATCGTCCGGCACGGCCGCCAACCGCATCTGGTCGGGCTGTCCACCGCGGCGCCCGGCGCCTATGCCGAGCAGGTGGTGGTGCAGGAATCGATGACCATGCCGGTGCCCAACGGCCTGTCCCCCGAACACGCCGCGTTGACCGAGCCCATGGCAGTGGCCTGGCACGCGGTGCGCAAGGGCCGGGTCGGCAAGGGACAGACCGCGTTCGTCATCGGCTGCGGGCCGATCGGCCTGGCGGTGATCAGCATGCTCAAGGCGGCGGGCGTGCGCACCGTGATCGGCAGCGATTTCTCGCCGCGCAGGCGCGAACTCGCCACCGCCTGCGGCGCGGACGTCGTGGTCGACCCCGCCACGGAGTCGCCCTGGACGGCCGCCCCGAAGAAGGGCCGGATCGACGGCGTCACCGACATACTCGGGCTCGGGTTCGACACCATGGAACGCCTGCGGCGGATACCGAACCTGCCCTGGTGGTATGTCTTCCGGCTGGCTCACACGGTGAACGCGGGTCCAGCCGGGCCGGTGATCTTCGAATGCGTCGGCGTGCCCGGCGTCATCGACCAGATCATCACGGCCGCACCGCCGCTGTCGCGCGTGGTCGTGGTCGGGGTGTGCATGGAGACCGACCGCTTCCACCCGGCGGTGGCGATCAACAAGGAGATCGAGCTGCGGTTCGCGTTCGGCTACGACCCCGGCGAGTTCCGCGACACCTTGCACATGCTCGCCGAGGGCGAAGTCGATCCGAGCCCGCTGATCACCGGGACCGTCGGACTGGACGGCGTGGCGGACGCCTTCGCCGCACTCGGCAACCCGGAGCGGCACGCGAAGATCCTCATCGACCCGCGCGGCTCCGGCGCCGCCCTGAATTGAGGACCGCTCAGGGCGCGGCGGCGAGGACGTCGTCGGCGATCTTCTCGTCCAGCGTCACCCGCACCAGGGCCGCGGCGAGCTCCGCGGTGTGGTGATCCGGGGCCAGGCTCGCCAGCCGGTCGGGGTCTTCCGGCAACTGCACCCGCTTGGCGCCGCGCAAGGCCCGTTCGTCGAAGTGCGGCCGGACCCAGGTCCAGATGTCCTGGATCTCGCGCAGGAAGATGTGGGCCCCGGTCGGGCCGATGCCGTCGAACTCTTGCAGCAGTTCCGCGGCGCGCTGCGGGTCGTTGTCCGCCTTCTTCGCCAGTTCCCGAAGGTCACCGTGGTAGCGGTCGAGCACGCGCGAGGCGTTGTGGCCCAGCCGCGTCGCGGTGCTCTCGTCGTAGCGGCGGTAGTTCCCCCGCCCCAGCGCGTCGACCAGTTCCTGCCACTCCGCGTCCGCGACCCGGTGCGGCGTCCGGTAGCCGCTGCCGATCAGCTCTCGTGTGGCCCCGATGGCGATATCGGCGGAGATCCGGGCGCTGAGCAGCTGGGAAAGCATGAGCAACTGGAAAAGCGCGGCCGGTTTGTCGTCGAGCGTGATGCCCGCTTCCTCGGCGTATCCCGTGCCGGCGCGGACGAGCAATTCGTGTACGACGTCCTTTTGGCTCATCGTTACCTCCTCTCGCTACCAGGGCGCATACCCGGGCGCACCTCGACTACACCGCCCGTGGCGGCGGAGTGCGACAGTCACCGCAGGTCACGGGACCTCGGAGGCTCAGCGGCCGATCATTCCGGCAGCACGCTCAAGGTGCCTTCGGCGCTGCGGGCGGCGGTCAGGCAGGCCGTCGCGGTGAACTGGTCGGCGAGGGGGTGGCGCGCCCGGGCGCGCCACTTCCGGACCGCGGCCACCGCTTGCGCGCGCTGCGCGGGCAGCGGCGCGTCGAATGGAAGACCCAGACGCAGGTGGGGTGCGATGCCAGAGCCGCCGATGAGCCGGTGCAGCTCGGCGAGATCGTCGGCGGGCAGCGCCAATTCGTCGGTGCGCAGGCGGCCGAGCAGGCGTAGCTCGGCGAAACCGTGCACGTCCGCGAGCAAGGTGCGCACCCTGGGCAGCAGGCGGTCGGCCGGGGTGCCGCGGTAGGCGGTCAGCACCCGGGCCAGGGCGGTCAGCGCGGAATGCGCTTTGAGCTGGTCGGCGCGCTGCCCGAACTGGACGTCGAGCACCGACCGCAGTTCGTCCACGCCGCTGCGGCTGGTCAATTCGGCGGCCAGCGTGGCTGAATCGCGCACCCCGAGCCGGATCAGCGTGACGGCCATCCGGATGCCGAACAGCCCGAACCGCTCGGCGAGCTGCGCTCGCAGTTTCGGCGGCACCGGCAGCGGCACGTCCGCGCGCGCGAAACGGTCGGCCGAGAGCAAAGCGGCGCTCAGCTCGTCGACCGGGACCCGCGCCAGCGTCTCGAACGCGGCGAACTCCTGCTGACGCAGCGTCGCCGCAGCGAACGCGAGCAGCCCGGCGACCGGGATCACGGCCTGGCACAGACCCGTCCGTTCCAATTCCCCGGCGAAGCGGGTGGCGACATCGCGCGCCGAGTGCAGCGCATCGATCCGGCCCGCCCCGATCTCGTCGGCCCGCGACACCACGCCGACGATGCCGAGCGGACCGGGCGCTCCCGGCCCGCCGTTGGTCGCGGTTCCGGCGCCCACGCGCTCGAGGAACTGCACGTCGGTAGCGTCCAACCGGCGCAGCAGATAGACGACCGCGTCGGCGCCCGGGATGGCGATCCCCTGCTCGGCCCGCTCGTCGTCCGCTCCCGGCGTCAGCAGGCGCGCGGTGCGCCGCGACACCTCGCGCGACAGCGAAGACGTGCCCGGCGTGTCGATGATGGTGGTGTGCGCGAGTGCCGCGGCGGGCCATTCGACCTCGAGATGGTCGACCTCCCGCGCCGCCGGGGCGTTCCAGTTGAGCCCGTCCAGGTCGAATGACAGCCCATGGGTCCCGCTGCCACGCCGGACCACGACGTGCGCACGGGCGCCGTCGGGGGCGTAGGCGGTCACGCTGGGTGTCGAACCGTAGCGGTACCAGGTGACCACCCTGGTGCACTCGGTCGCGTCGGTGGGTGCGATGTCCTGTCCGACAAGGGAGTTCAGCAGGGTGGATTTGCCCGCCTTGATCGAACCGGCGAGCGCGACCCGCAGCGGCTGATCCAAGCGGCGGGCGCAGTCGGCCAGCAGGGCACGCGGGCGCGGCTCGCCCGACAGCGCCGCCTGCGCCGCGCCGACCAGCCGATGCGCCTCGGCGACGATTCCCGGTACCGGGCCACCATCACGTACCGGGCCACCATCACGTCTCACGGGGCTACCGTACCGGCGGGTCCCATCGGTAGTGCGGTCTGCATGGCATCGGCGTAGCGGCGCAGTTCGGCGACCACACGCAGCTGCTGTTCGAGTTGCGCCCCACGTTCGGCGCGGCGGGTGGCGACCATGGACGCCGCTTCCTGCGCGGCCCGCAGCGACTCGTCGATGGAGCGCAGGCTGCGTTCGGCGACGCCCGCGTAGTGGTCGCGCAGCGCGCGGTGGATGCGGTGCAGCCGGTCCTTCGACTCCTTGCCCGCCTGGAACGCCACGTCGTCGACGAACCGGCGCACCGCCGCCTTCGCCTCGTTGCGCCGCTTGGCCAGCCGGGCCTGCTTGTCGTCGCGGAAGGCCTTGCCGCCCACGATCAATCCCGCGCCGATCGAGATCGGATTGAGCAGCGCGAGCCCGGCGAAGGTGCTGGCCAGCCCCACCATGAGCACGCCGCCGTAGGAGCCGCGCATGCCGACGAGCAGCTTGCTGCCGAAACCGATATCGGGTTCCAGGTCGGCGAGCGTGCCGGAGATGGCGCGGCCGGTGTCGGCTCTCGCGCCGGGACGCACGTCCGGCAGGTCGACGGCGCCGAGCTCGGAGAAATGCTCGGCGACGCGCTCGGCGAGCTGAATCGCCCGGGAGTGGGTCCACAGCAGATTATCGCCGAGCGCGGTGTCGACGGTGCCGGTGAGGTGTTCGGCGATGCGATCCCAGTGGCGGCCCGGATCGTGCTCGTCGATCCATTCCTCGGTGGTGCGCGCGATAGTGCGCAGGCGGTCGCGAAGATCGTGGTCCACGTCCCCGGCCAGGTCGGTGATGCCGTCGGCGAGCGTCTGCTGCCAGGCGGCGGTCCTGCGGTGCAGTTCCTCGGCCGCGGAACGGGCGGATTGCAGTTCCCGCACCGCCGCCGCGCCCTGGGCGGGATCGCGGACCGCGACCAGCTCACTGCCCAGGGCGAGCGCGAGATGCTCGGCTGCCGAGCGGATATCGCGGGCCACGGCGGTGCGGGTGGCCTGCTGATCGCGCGCCACGACCTGGTCGCGCAGGAAGGTGTAGAGCACGCCGAAGCCGGATTCCACACCCAATTGCTTGTCCTGCAACCGCATCGCGTGGGTGCGCAGCAGCGACGACACCGGGATCATCGGCACGTCGAGGCGGGCGCGCGCGAGATGGCCCAGGTCGGCCTCGTGCACCTGCCGCCAGTGCGGGTACAGGTCGGTTTTGGTGAGCAGCAGCGCGACCGTCGGGCACAGTTCCCGCACCTGCCGCAGGAACGCCAGCTCGGGCTCGGTGAGCTCGGTCGACGCGTCCGACAGCACGAATACCGCGTCCGCGGCGGGCACCAGTCCGAGCACGCCCGCCGCGTGGGCGTTGCCGTGCCCGCCGACACCGGGAGTGTCGATCAGCACGATGCCGTCGGCCAGCAGGGCGTTGGGTATCTGCACCTCCAGGCGCACGATCCGCTTCCCCTGCGCGAGCGGGGAGCGCTGGTCGATCGCACCGATCTCCGCGACCGGCACGGCCACCCTGCTCTCCGCGCCGCTGGAGTCACCGTGCGCTGCGAGCACCAGCTCGGCGCGCGGCTCCGGACCGTGTGCGAGCAGCATCGGCACCGTGGTGGTGGCGTCGTCGCCGACCGGGCAGATGTCCAGGTTCAGCAGCGCGTTGACGAAACTGCTCTTGCCCTGGTCCAGCTGTCCGGCGACGACGATGCGCCGGCGCGGGTCGCGGACCCGGTCGGCCGCCACTTCCAGGCGGCCGACCAGATCGTTGCGGCCCGCGGCACGGGCCGCCGCGATGGTTTCACCGAGTACCGAGAGCAGCGGTACCGCCGGTGGAGTGGCGTTCGGCGCGGGCGTCCCCATCGCGGTATGGACCTCTTTCCGTATTACCGGGCAACTGTCAGTGCAGGAATGTATCGCCACCCAGATCGGCGCCCGCGGAACCGCTGAACTCCGTGCTCGCGTGGCTCTCGCCGAACAGGCCCGCATCGGTCTGGCCGCTGCTGTCCAGGCCCGAGCCGAAGGCGCTCGACACGTCCAGCGAGGACCAGGTGTGCGCGGTGGAGCCGACGCTTCCGCCGAGGCCCGCGCCGGTGTCCACCGCGCCGTGCGCCGCCCCGCTCGCCGAGCCCGCCAGTCCGGCGCCCGCGTCCGCCGCGCCGCCGACGGTCGACTGCGCCGCGCCACCGAGGCCGGTGGTCGCGTCGAGACCCGAGGACAGGCCGGAGGTCGCGTGCGAGCCGATGCCGCTGTCCAGGCTGGAACCGAGGTGCGCTCCCGCGCTCGACGCGCCTTCCAGGCCGCTCGACAGGCCCGCGCCCGCGCTGCCCGCAGCACCGAGACCCGTCGACAGACCCGACTCCAAACCCGCCCCCGCGCTGCCCGCAGCACCAAGACCCGTCGACAGACCCGACTCCAAACCCGCCCCCGCGCTGCCCGCAGCACCAAGACCCGTCGACAGACCGGACTCCAGACCCGCACCGGCATGGCCCGCGCTGTCGATTCCGGTGGAAAGGCCGGAGCCGAGTCCGGCGCCCGACTGCGCACCGGCGTTGAGCCCGCCCGACAGACCCGCACCGAGACCGGCGCCCGCCTGAGCCGCGGCATCGAGTCCGGACGACAATCCGGAGGCAAATCCGGCGCCCGCCTGCGCACCCGCGTCGAGCCCGCCCGACAGACCCGCGCCAGCCTGCGTACCCGCGTCGAGTGCGCCGGTGAGCCCGGCTCCGGCTTGTGCCGCACCGTCCAGACCACCGCCGAGACCGGTGGACAAGCCGGTCTCCAAGCCGGTCGCGCCCTGGACCCCGGCCTCGAATGCGCCGCCGAGCCCGGACTCCAGACCCGCGCCGGCCTGCCCGCCGGTGTTCAGCGAGCTGTCCAGACCGCCGCCGAGTTCCGCTCCGGTGCTCACGGCCGCGCCGAGACCCGTGGCGAGCCCGGTCTCCAGGCCCGCCGTCGCTTGCGTTCCGAGGTTGCCGGCTCCGCCGACGGCCGAAGAGAAGTTGCCTCCGAGCCCGGCGGCCAGGTTGCCGGAACCTTGTGCGGCGGTGTCGATTCCGCCGGTGAGGCCGGTCGTCGCCTGGCCCGTGGCGTCGAGCGCTCCGCCCAGCCCGGTCTCCAGACCGGAGCCGATCTGCGCGCCCGCGTCGCCCGCTCCGTGCAGTCCGGTGGACACTCCCGCGCCGAGGCCTGCGCCCGCCTGCCCACCCAGTCCGGTGGTCATCTCACCGGCTCCGTTCAGCGCGCCCTCCAGACCCGCGCCGGCACCAGCCCCGAGATCGGCCGCCGCACCCGCCGCACCGCCGAGACCCGCACCCAGTCCGGTCGTCGCGTCCACCGCGCTTTCGAATCCTGCGCCGAGACCAGCCTGCGCACCCGCGCCGAGACCCGCACCCGCAGCGCCTTCCAGACCAGCGCCCACACCCGCGGTCAAGTCCGTCGCGGCACCCGCGGCGCCGTCCACAGCGCCTCCGAGGTTCGCGCCCAAACCGGTGGTCGCATCGACAGCGCCCCCGAGACCAGCGCCGATACCGGCAGTCGAACCACTCGCGGCGTCCACCGCGCCTTCCAGGCCCGCGCCGAGCCCGGCACCAGCCGCGCCGCCCGCGCCGAGCGCCACGTCGAGCCCCGCGTTCGAACCGCCGACCGCATCGACAGCGCCCTGCAGGCCGCCGCCAACACCCGCACCGACACCAGCCGTCAGATCGGTCGCCGCACCCGAAGCGCCCTCCACAGCGCCTCCCAGGTTCGCGCCCAAGCCGGTAGTCGCATCGACAGCGCCGCCTAGACCGGCACCCAGGCCCGCAGTGGCGTCGACCGCACCGTCCAGACCCGCACCGGTGCCGAGATCCGCCGCCCCGCCGATCGCACTCTCGAAACCGGCGCTCAGATCGGTCGCCGCACCCGCGGCACGACCGAGTCCTGCACCAAGGCCGGTCCCGACATCCGCCGCCCCACCAATGGCGCCCTCCAGACCGGCCCCCAGCCCGGTCGACGCATCAACAGCACCCTCGAGGCCAGCGCCGACACCGGCACCGAGCCCCGCGCCCAAATCGGCCGCCGCACCCGAAGCGCCCTCCACAGCACCTCCCAGGTTCGCACCCAAACCGGTCGTCGCATCGACAGCGCCGCCTAGACCCGCACCCACACCGGCACCGAGCCCCGCGCCCAAATCGGTCGCCGCACCCGAAGCGCCCTCCACAGCACCTCCCAGGTTGGCGCCCAAACCGGTGGTCGCATCGACAGCACCGTCCAGACCAGCGCCCAGGCCCGTGGTGGCATCCACCGCACCCTCCAGACCCGCACCGGTGCCGAGCTCCGCTGCCCCGCCGATCGCACTCTCGAAACCGGCACCCAGACCGGCCGAGGCATCCACAGCACCACCCAGTCCTGCGCCGAGCCCGGTCGTCAAACCGATCGTCGCATCAACAGCACCGTCCAGACCAGCGCCCAGGCCCGTGGTGGCATCCACCGCACCCTCCAGACCCGCGCCGAGACCGGCCGCCGCATCCACTGCCCCATCGAGACCCGCATCAAGACCCGCACCCAGATCGGTCGTCGCACCTGCGGCTCCACCGAGCCCGGCACCGAGGCCAGCGGTGGCATCCGCCGCGCCACCAACGGCGCCCTCCAGACCCGCGCCCAATCCGGTCGTCGCATCAACAGCGCCCTCGAGACCCGCACCGAGCCCCGCGCCCAACCCGGTCGTCGCATCAACAGCGCCTTCCAGCCCCGCGCCGACCCCGCCGCCCAAGCCCGCGGTGACATCCGTCGCCGCGCCCAGACCTGCGTTCAATCCCGCGGAGATGTCCGTGGCACCCTGCACGGCCCCTTCCAAACCCGCGCCGAGGCCCGTGGTGATGTCCGCCGCGCCGCCGATGGCGGTTTCCAGGCCCGCGCCGAGGCCGGTCGTCGCGTCCACCGCGCCCCCGAGGCCCGCGCCGAGGCCGGTCGTCGCGTCCACCGCGCCCCCGAGGCCCGCGCCGAGACCAGCGCCCGCCTGCGCACCGGCACCCAACGCCGCGTCGAGTCCCGTGGCCAGTCCGGTCGCGGCGTCGACCGCGCCCTGCAGTCCCGCGCCGACCCCGGCGCCCAGGTCCGCCGTCCCATTCACCGCGCCTTCCAGCCCGGCACCCAGGCCGGCCGCCGCGTCCACCGCGCCTTCCAAGCCCGCGCCGATACCCGCGCCCGCGCCGATACCCGTGGAGAGGCCGGTCTCGAGTCCGGCGGCGATGTCCCCCACGCCTTCGGCATCGAGATCGAGGCCCGCGCCGATGCCGCTGATCACCTGGGCGCCAGCGCCGAGCAGGCCGCCCACGGCGGCGGACAGGTCGGCGCCCGCGTTCACCACGGTGTCGAGGCCGGTGGCCAGCCCAGCGCCAAGACCTGCGCCGATCTCCAGCCCGGTTTCGATCGCGGTGTTCAGGCCCGCGCCCAGGTCGACGCCAGTACCGACACCCAGGTCGACCCCGCCACCAGCGCCCAGGTCGACCCCGCCGCCCGCGCCCAGGTCGACGCCCAGATCCGCGCCCAAGTCGACGCCGGCGTCCGCCACCGCCGCCGCGCCCACGGTGCCCGCCGCGCCGACCACGGCGGCAGCGCCGGTCTGCGCGCCCGCCGCGACGATGGACTGCAACTGGGAGCCGCCGGTCACCAGCGCCGACTCCGCGACCATCGGGGCGCAGAGGGCGATGTCCTCCGGCGTCACCGCGCTCAGGCCCGCAGCGGCCAGCGCCTGGGTCGGGTTGGCGCAGTAAGCGACCGCGGCCTCGTGGTTCCGCAGCAGATCGAGGATGAACTCCAGAATCGCGTTGGGTGTCATGAGAATCTTCTCCTGAGTCCCGGCGGACCTCGCTGATCCGCAGTCGTTGGAATGCAAATCACGCTAGGAGCGCACGGCGTTACGCCGAAACGGGGCGAACCCCTACGACCGTCCGAGGGCACCCGATAGGGGTGGGAGCGGAATTAGGGGAATTTCCCTAAACGATCCCCTAACGAGGTAACGGCTGATGGCCAGCAACCGACAGAACGGTTGCGTCGGCAACTACACCGCCCAGCGCACCAGCTCGGACACAGCAGCGACACCGGACCAGACAGTTATCTCGAACGGGGTTCTCGAATGACACAGCGCCTGGCGCTCGGCATCACTGTCGGGGCGTCGAATTCGGTCGCCGTGGCGGCAACGGAAGAGGGCGACGACGGCCTCGGCCCCTCCGGCGGCGGATTTCTACGCTCGCATCCGAGCGTGCTACGGCTCTCGCCGGACATGGCGCCCACGCTCGGCGCGGGCGCTCGCTCCACCGGCCGCCATTCCAGCGACGTGCTGCTGGAGGGCTTCCTCGCCAGGGTCGGCGATCCGGTCGGCATGCTCGCCGAGGACGGTTCCTCGTATTCGGCGCCCGACCTGGTGGCCACCGCGATCGGATGCCTGGTCGACGAGATCGCAGCCGAGACGGGGCGAAGCGGCGTCCAGGCGATGGTCGCCTGCCATCCGGCCTGGTGGTCGCGGCACACCGTCGATATCCAGCGCGACGCCTTGGAGCGGGCCGGACTCGGCGAGGTGACGCTGGTTCCGGAGCCGACCGCGGCGATCCGCTGGCTCGACGCCGCGCACGGCCGGACCGACGACGGGGCGGTGATCGTCCTCGATCTCGGCGCGTCCGGGTCGACCGTCTCGGTGGTCCGCACCGGCGAGCACGCCAGCCTGCTCGGCGCGCCGCTGCGCAGCACCGACGTGGCCGGCGCGGAATTCGATCTGCTGACCATGCGCTATGTCCTGGCAAATGCGGTGCTCGCCGCGGATTTCGATCCGTTCGATCCGGTGGTGGAACGCGAATTATCGGCTTTGCGAGAACGCTGCAGAAAAGCGAAAGAAGAGCTTTCCATAAATACCGCGACGGTCGTTCCGGTCCGGGTGGACCCCGCGGATCCGCACGGCAGCACGGTGCGGCTGGTGCGCGGCGAGCTGGAAGACCTGCTGCGCGGACCGCTGTCGAGTGCGATGAACCTTATCCACGACGCGGTGCACCGGGCCGGGCTGGACATCGGCGACGTCGGCCGCGTCCTGCTCACCGGAGGTGGCGGCGCCATTCCCCTGGTCGCCGAACTCATCTCCTCCGAGTTCGGATTGCCCGTGGTGGCGGCTCCCGACCCCGAGCACACCACGGCACGCGGGGCGGCGCTGCTGGCCGCCGATCTGCTCGCCGCCGAGACCGACCAGCTCCCCTTGGTGGTCGATCCGGTGGCCGAGGACGAGACCGTCCCGCAGCCTCGGGCGCTACCCTCGGCGGGACTCGCGGCGTTGCCCGAGGAGCCCGCTCCGCGCAGGCGGGCACTGACCGGCAGGCAGCGCCTCGCGGTGGTGGCGGGTGTCGCGGCCGCCATCGGCGTGCTGGCCACCGGCACGCTCGCCATCGGCACCGGCATCCAGTCCGGTTCGAACCCGCCCGCCTCGACCGACCAGTCCAGCACCGGCGCCGTGCAGGTCGCCGGGACGACGGGGACGCAGGCAGGCGACCCGGCCGCACCGTCCGGTGTCGCCGCCACGGATTCCGCGTCCGCCACCGGCCGGCCGAAAACGGAGGCGCCGCGAGCCGGTACGCCTTCGTCCGCCGCCCAGAACACCACCGTGGCCGTGGTGAACAGCGAACAGAACCCCGATCAACCCGCTCCGGCGCCCGCGGACCCCCCGGCGCAGCAGCCCGCGCCTCAGCCGCAATCTCCGCAGCCTGCCCCGGCCCCCGCTCCCGCGCCGGCGCCGGCCAACCCGCCCGCCCCCACCCAGCAGCAGCCCCGGCCGACGTCGCCGACCGCGCCGAGTCTGCCGACGGGCGTACTGGGCGATACCCTCGGCACGGTGCTGCGCGCTCCCGGAGAAATCCTGGGAGGCTCCGGTGGCTGATACCGCCTTCGACACGCTGCCCTGCGCTCGCGACATCTTCCGCGATCTGGATTCCGCCGACGACCAGCCGGTGGTCTACCTGATCCGCGGCCGCTCACAGACCGGCAAATCGACGCTGCTCGCCGAGATCCGCGCTCGTCTGCGCGCCCGCGGCGTCCCGCTGCAGGACGACTTGGCCACGCTCCAGCACGCCCACGCGCGCAACGGCTCGCACCCGGTGACCAGAGCGCAGGGCGGCGGCACGGCGGGCGTCACCACCGACACCGCCCGCCCGGCCCTGATCATCGACAACGCCCACACGCTCGGTCACATCGATCTCGAATACCTCTGCGCGGCAGTGGAATCCGGCCATCGCACGATGGTGATCGCCACCCAGCCGCGCCCGCACGATCCGCGGCTGCGGATGCTCGCCGACGCGATCGCCCGGCGCGGGCGCATCGTGGAGCTGCGCCCGCTCGGCGTCGCCGACATGGCGCCGTTCGCCCGGGAGCTGGGCATGATGGTGCCGCGCCAGGTCGCTCAGCACATCCACCTGCAGACCGCGGGGATCCGCGGCGGCGTGGTGGCGGCGCTCACGGCCGCCTGCTCGGCGCGTCTGGACGCGGGCATCACCGCCGTCGACACGGCCGTCGCCGCGTGGGCTCGCGGGTTGCTGGACAACCTCGAACCCGACCTGCTGGAGACCTTGGTGGTCGCCACCACGGGCACGGGCCTGGATTCCAGCGAACTCACCGAAGTACTCGGCGTGGAGCAGTCCGTCGCGCAGGATCTCATCGACCGCGCCAGGGCCAGCGCCCTGGTGACCGATGCCGACCTGCTGCTGGAACCCGCCGTCGCCCCCCTGCGCACGCTGCTGGGCGACCGCAGGTTTCTCGCGGTCGAACGCCGTTTGCTCGGCGCCCGCCTGGAGGCGGGGCTGCTGCGCGACCGCACCGCGCTGCAACTGGCCGAATCCGGCGTCCGCGATCCGCGTCTGGCCGACTTCCTCGTCGACGCCGCGGGCCAGGCGGGCCGCGAGGCGGTCCGCTACTACGCCGCCGCGGCGGCCGCGGGGGCGGAACTCGATCTGATCGCGCTGCGCTGGGCCGAGGCGGCCGCGCGGACCGGCGACGGCGACACGGCCATGCGGCTGGCCGAGCCTATGCTGGCGCGGTCGGGCAGCACCGGCACGGAGCTCGCGACGGCTGTGCGGATCTGCGCGGCGGTCCTCACCCGCCGGGGCCTGGTCGGCCGCGCCGCGCAGCTGTACACCTGGCTGGGCGGACATCGGGTCGGCCCCGATTGGGCGGTCGGCGCGACGGTGTTGTGCCTGGCCGGTGACGTGCCGGGCGCCAGGGAGATGTCTTCCTCGGCCACGAAGTGGCCGCCCACCGAAGCGGGCGCGCATGCCCGGCTGATCGCGACCGCGCTCGCGGACACCATCGAACCGGGCAACAACACCGCGGCGGCGGTGTCGGCGCTGGTCCAGGCCGCCCACGCGGACGCGGGCGTGGACCGCTTCCTGCCCTGCACGGCGGCCTCGATCGCCACTCTGCTCTCGCTCGGCACCGGCGAGCCCCGCCGCGCCCAGGACGCGTTGCGGCGCGCCACCGCCAGCGGGCTGCGCTGCCATCAGCTCGACGTGCTCGCGGCCTGGACGGCGATGCTCGGCGGCGACGAGCGCGCCGCCGCGGCCACGGTGGCCGCGCTCGACCACGACCGACTCGATGTGCGCGACCGGCTGCTGGCGCACGGCGTCGCGGTCGGTCTCGCGCGGCGCAGCGGCGACCACACCGCGCTCGCCCGCGCGTGGCAGGCCGCGTATCCGCTGTTCGACGACGTGCAGGCCGACCTGCTGGCGCTGCTGCCGATCGGCGAGCTGTGGTTGGCGGCCATCCGGATGCGTGACGAACGCCGGATCGCGCCCTTGGTGGACGCCGCACTCGCGCTGCTGCGCCGCTTGAACGATCCGCCCGCCTGGTCCAACGCCTTCCACTGGTACGGCGTGCAGGCCGCGATCGCACACGAGAGCCCCGAGGACCTGTTGCCGCACGCGCACGCGTTGAAAACCGCGGCCGAGGCGGGCGACCGGCACGCCGCGGTGCTCGCCGACGCGGGCCGCACCTGGGTGCTGGTGCTGCGCGGCCAGGTGGCCACCGCACCGGTGCACGCGGCCGTCGCGGCGCTCACCGAGATCGGCATGACCTGGGACGGCGCCCGGCTGGCCAGTGAGGCGGCGCTCGCGGCGGCCGACTCCGCGACGGCCACCGCACTGCTGAAACTGGCCCGCACGGTCCGCGCCGACGCACGTCCCCAGGAGGCGCAGGCTCGGCCCCCCGCACCGGCCGCGCACAACGGCGACGCTCCGCCGCCGCCCACGCCGCCGCAGGCCGCGATCCTCAGCGAACGGGAGCGCGAAGTGGCCGAGCTGGTTCTGCTCGGGCTCACCTACCGCGAGATCGGTGCGCGCCTGTACATTTCGGCGAAGACGGTCGAGCACCACGTCGCGCGCATCCGACGCCGGGTCGGTGCCCGTTCCCGTTCGGAGTTATTGTCGATGCTCCGCGCCATGGGACACGGTTCGCTTCTGGTGTGACCGGGTGCGGTTCCGTCAGCGGGAACGCCGAAGCGAGGTAGGTGAGATGGCCACTGGGGTTGGCCTGCGCGTCGCCGACGACGAGTGCACGGCGGTCATCGTCACCGACGGTGACGAGGAGCCGCGGTACATCGTCCGTGCGTCGGTGCTGCACATGTCCGACGACGGTGATGCCGAGCTGGGCGGTCCCCCGCCCCCAGGCGACGCCCACTCGATCAGCGGCTTCGTGTCCGCGGTGGGCGACCCGGCGGGAATCCCGGTCGACGACGGGGAGGCGTATCGCGCCGAGGACCTCGTCGCGACCGCCCTGTTCTGCCTGATCAACCTGGCCGCCGAACATCTCAGCGGCCCGGCCGAGTTCTATGCGACGCATCCGGCGCACTGGCCCGCCGAGTATGTGCGTTCGCTTCGGGACGCCTTGGACTACCTGGGTCTGCGCTCGGTGCAGCTGGTCAGCGAGGGCGAGCTGCCCAGCGCCGAGACCGGAGCCGACGGTAGGTCCTTCGCCCACGACGCGGCCCGAGGGGCGCTGGCCGCCGTGCTCGCCACCCCGGCCGGGGCCACCCCGCCGGACCCGTCCACCGCGGAGAACTCGACGGTGGACACCGTCGTCATCCCGGCCGTGCCCGCCGCCGACGCGCTACCGCAGGCGTATTCCGCCGCCATCCCGATCTCCGAGCCGACCTTGGTGGCCGAAGCCGAGCCGGAAGCCGAGAAACCCGCGCAGGCACCCGTTCCCGCGAAGGAATCGAAACGCATCCCGCTGCTGATCGCCGGCGCCGCGGCGATCGGGCTGGTGCTCGGCGGCATCGTGGTGGCCTTGCTGTTCCGCGACGGCGCCGAGACACCGGTGCCGCCGTTGCCCGACGCCAAGTCCGAGCCGACGTCGGTCAGTCCCGCCCCGCCCCCGCCGCTCGTCACCTCGACGACGCCCGCCACCACCGAGCCGCCCGAGCCACCGGTGGTGATCACCGAGACGACGACGCCGGAGCCGACGACCACGACGCCGCCCACCACCACCGAGCCGCCGACGACGACGCCGACCACCACCACTCGTACCTCGACCACGCGGACCCCCACGCCCACGACCAACCCGTTCGGGCAGCAGCTACCGCAGATCCCCACCATCCCCGGCATGGGAATACCGGGTAGTCGGTGATTAGTAGCGTCCTATCCGGGTTTGTGGCTTAGAGTGTTGCGCTGACCGTGTTGTCGGATGAATTTCCACACCGGTCGGTTGCTGGACGAAGGCTGTGCGCCAACGGATTCTGCCCGTGGCCACGGATTTAGCTGGCACGTGCGTGCCGACGAAGGGACTTCATGCGCAAGTTGGTGGCGCGTCGCGCCGCGGTCAAAGCTGTCGCCATCGCATCGACCGTTCTCCTGGCTCCCTTGTTCGGCACGACCACCGCCTCGGCGGTTCCCGAAGCCCCGGCGCAGCTCGCCGCGGACAATCTCCCCCCGGAACTCGTGCAGGCCATCGCGCGTGATCTGAAGATGACCCCGACGGAGTACCTGGACCGTGCCGCGCGCGCCCAGCAGCTGCGCGACTACGCGCGCGATTTCCGTTCGGAGCGACCGGATTCCTTCGCGGGCGCCTGGATCGGCGCCGACGGCAAGCCCGTCATGGCGGTGACGTCTCTGGACGCCGCCAAGATCGTCGCGGCCGACGGCTATCAGACCCGGCTGGCCCCGGTGTCCGCGGACAGCCTGGAGAGCTCGCTGGTGCAGCTCAACCAGTGGATCACCGGACTGCCGCGGGAGATCTCGCAGGCGATCAACTCCGTGGCCATCGACTTCCTGAACAGCCAGCTGGTGCTCAGCGTCGCCAACACGCCCGCGGGTCACATGCTCAACCTGCCCACCCTGCTGGCGAACATCAAGGTCATCCTGTCGCCGAACAACGGCGGCCCGGTCGAGCGCAGGCCGATGGGCGGTGACACCTACATCAGCGCTCCCGGTTCGCTCGCCGACTCGTCGCTGCGCGCGGTGGACGTGTGCTCGTTCGGGTTCAACAGCATCGACGCGTCCGGCAACGCGCTGAATATCAGTGCGGGCCATTGCGATCCGAACCTGGGCAAGGGCAACCAGGAAGCCGGTGTCTACCTGCCGAACGTCCGCGACATCCCGGCCAGCCCGGAACTCGGCACGTTCGTGCGCGCCTCGCTGGGCGGACAGTCCGCGCTGGACTACTCGGTGATCAAGCTGAACGAGCGCGCGGTGCGGGCGGGCATGGACCAGCCCTCGGTGCGCGGCGCCAACGGCACCACGCTCGCCATCACCGGCACCGCCGACCCGATCACCGGCGCCCCGGTCTGCAAATCCGGCCAGTCCTCCACCTTCACCTGCGGCTTCGTCGTGGCCGATCGGGTGGAGACGCAGCTCTACACGGCCGATGGCGAGAGCAAGACCGTGCGCGGGTTCGCCAGCTCGGCCTGCACCCTGGGCGGCGACAGCGGCGGCGCGATCGTGTCCGGCACCCTGGCGCTGGGCATCACCAGCGGTTCCAACGCCGCGGACGCGCCGAACTGCAACGAGGCCAACATCGCCCTCGCGCAGTACGGCGGCACCGCTTCGCTCGGCATCCCGATCCGGGCCATCCTGGCCGACATCGACGCCTCCTCCGGCGGCGGAATCGGCAGCGGAATCGCCGTGCGCACGCGGCCGAACGCGAGCTGAGCGCGAGCCCGAAATCTGTGGCAATCCACATATCCCCGGTCGAGTGGCTATGAGGGAATCGAGAACCACGAGATGAGTAGGCATACCGCGCCAAACCCCATATAGTCTGCTCATGCTCCTGCCACGTATAGGACCTCCCCGCTCGACTGCGCGACAGACCGTAATCCGAAAGACAGTGATCGCCGCCTCGGCGGCGATACTGCTGTTCGGGCCCACGGCGGCAGTAGCGACGGCCCAGCCCGACCAGGGTCCCGGCCTGCCGGCCGAACTGGTCGCCGCGGTGACTCGCGATCTGAAGATCTCGCCCGACGAGTACCTGCACCGCGCGGAGGTGGCGCAGCAGGTGGCCGCGTTCGCCACCACCGCCCAGCGGCAGTACCCGGCCGTGTTCGCCGGCTCCTGGCTGGACGACGCGGGCAAGGCAGTCGTGGCGCTGGCGCAGGGTCCTGGCGCCGACGAGGCGAAGAAGGCCGCCGAATCGGCCGGTTTCGAGGTCCGCAACGTCGCCAAGAGCGAAGCGGCCCTGCGTGGCGAGAAGAGCGCGTTCGAGCGCTGGCTGGAGGGCCAGCCGGAGGCGGTGCGGTCCCTGGTGCGCGGCGCGGTGGTGGACACCGTGAACAACACGATCGCGGTGCGCGTCGACCAGGCGGGCCTGCCGATGCCGAACTTCATCGACCCGGCGCGCGTCATCGTGATGGCCCCGCCGGTAGCGGGCGAGCAGGGCCCCATCCAGGCCGGTGAGATCGCCGGAGACGCGCGCGGCGCGCTCGCGGGCGGCGACGGCTACGCCTCGGTCGCCGGACGCAGTTCGCTGCGCTGCTCGCTCGGCTTCAACGGCACCGACCGCAACGGCAACACGGTGAACATCACCGCGGGCCACTGCAACCCCGACATCCCCTCCGCGGGCAGCGGCAACGCCGCGGGCGTGTACGAGATGAACGGCGACCGCCTCGGCGCGCAGCTCGGTGTCTTCCAGAAGTCGGTGCTCGGCGAGCAGGACTACTCGATCATCCGGGTCAACGACCAGGCCAAGGACCGTTTCGCGAACAACGGCGTCCGCGCGCCCGGCGCGGCTCCGATCCCGGTCGATGGCGTGGCGACCCCGGTCGTCGGCGCCCCGGTCTGCAAGTCCGGTGCGCGCACCGGCTTCAGCTGCGGTGTGGTCAACGCCGTCGACCAGACCGTGCAGGTCGGCGACCGGGAACTCACCCAGAGCTTCTCGGCCAACATCTGCGCGCTGCCCGGCGACAGCGGTGGTCCGATCGTGACCGGCCGCCTGGCGCTCGGCATCTCCAGCGCGTCGTCGGTGGCGGACTACCCGATCTGCGAGATCCCGAATCTCATCGGGGCCCTCACCGGTAACGTGCCGCAGCTGTTCGCGCAGCCGGTGCACGTGGTGCTCTCCGACAACCCGGGGCTGCGCGTGCGCACCAACTGACAGCAGGAACCACGAAAGGCCGACAGCGTCGAGCTGTCGGCCTTTCGCCGTCTCAGGGGCTTTCCACTGCCCTTACGCGGCCCCCCGCGCCGGAAACCACGCATGGGGTACGGCGGCGGTCCGGCATCCTGGACCGCATGTGTTTGGTGTTGATCGGCTGGCGCGCGCACCCGGAATACCGGTTGATCGTGGCCGCCAACCGAGACGAGTTCTACACTCGGCCGACCGAGTCCATGCGCTGGTGGCCCGAGGCGCCCGGCCTGCTCGCCGGACGCGACACCGGAGCCCCGGGCCGGGCCCACGGTGAGCCTCCCGGGACCTGGCTGGGGCTCAGCGCCCAGCCCCACGGCGACAATCGCTTCGCCGCCGTCACGAACGTGCGCAATCCCGCCGATCTACGCCTCGACGCCCGGTCCCGGGGCGCGCTGCTGATGGACTTCCTGCGCGGCGCCTCCGACCGCGGTGCGGCGGGCGAATTCCCCGGGCCGGAGAAGTACGTCCTCGACGTCGCCGCCGCTCCGGACGACTACAACGGCTACAACCTGGTGGTCTCCGACCTGCGCACGCTGTGGTGGCATTCCAATCGCAGCGCCGCCGAACCGCGCGAACTCGCTCCGGGCTTCCACGGGCTCTCCAACGGCACGTTCGTCGCCTCCGCGGGTCCGAACCCGGTCGAACCGGATCTGACGGCGTCACAGCCCGTCTGGCCCAAGATACGGGCGGGCGTGACCGAGTTGCGCGATGTGGTGCACACCGAGCCCGGCGCGGTGGACCGTTACTTCGAGGTGCTGGCCGACCGCACCGAGGCCCCCGACTATCTGCTGCCGCGGACCGGGGTGCCGCACGAGATGGAGCGGGCGCTCTCGGCCAGGTTCATCGCGCACACCGTGCACGGCACCAGAGCGAGCACGGTGCTGGTGGTCCGCGAGGACGGCACGTTCGACATGGTCGAGCGCTCGTTCGGCAGGCTGGGCGAGGAGCTGGGTGAGGTCGTCGTGCGCGGCCTGCTCGATTTGGCCGGATAAACGACCGGCGGCCCGCCCTCCGAAGAGAGCGGGCCGCCGAGGATGTGACGGAGCGTGGAGCCGGAGGCTCAGTTCGCCGGCTTGTCCGCCCACTTCGTGGTGCCGTCCGGCGCCTGCAGCGTGTTCACCAGGTCGATGCCCGCGACGAGCAACGCCGGGCCGCCGATGGCCACCGTGCCGAGGATGCCACCGATGCCCGCGCCCGCGATCGCGGCCGGGATGCAGCCGACACCCAGGAACGGCAGACCGAGGATGCAACCGATCACGGCGCCACCGATGACGCCGATGGCGGTGCCGAGGAAGCCGCCGACGGCGGTCGCGATGCCGAACTGGCTGGCGAACTCGTTCTGCGCCCGCTGGTTCTCGATCGGCGAGGCGATCGGCTGCGCGACGACGTTGACCCCGTTGAGCGGCTTGTCCTTGGGCACGTTCACGTTGACGCCCTGCTCAGGCGTCAGCTCGAGCACCGTGTTGTCGTCCTTCACGACCGGCTTCACCGGGACGACCGTGTCGGCGACCTTGAAGGCGATCGGCAGCGTGAGGACCGCGTTGCCCTGCGAGTCCTTGATCCGGTAGACGTCGTCTTCCTTGACGTCCTCGGACGACTTGGCCAGCTCGAAGGTTCCCCCCTTGAGCGTCGTCACGACGGTCTTTTCCACCAGCTTGACCGAGTACCGGATGGGGTCAGCGGCCGGTTCGGCATCGGCATGGGCGGTTCCCAGTCCGATGGTCATCGCACCGATGACCATCGCGGCCGCCGCGGTGGTTCTGCGGAGTTTCATTCAGTTTCCAATCCATCATCAGGTCGTACGTCACCGCTGCTCTTCAGCACGCGAGAGCTCTATCCAGCACATCCGGGTGGTCGGCTCCGGATCCTCCCCGAGCAGTGTGAAGACGGTCGCAGTGATCAGAACGTCGTGAGCCTAATAGAACGGCGCGTTTTAAGCGAGATCCCTTATCAGGCATGGGGACTAAGCCAATCCTTACCGACTGGACGGGATGGTTCGACGTTTACGGTGGTGAACAACGGACCAGCAGCGGGATCGGCGGAAATTACTGTGACATTGATCACAGGTAAATAATGGGTCAAGCCCCAGCATATGGGGCTATAGCCCAAAAGCCGATCGTACGATGGACATGGTTGTTACTGACGGGTAACTTACTGCCAGTTAGGATACGAGCCAACCGACGCGGTAGCACAACGCGGCCGCGCTCGAGGTGCCTCTAAAGAAAGGTCGCGACATGAATGCCCTGACAGTGACGCTGGGCACGATTGGGGCGGCGCTCAGCCTCCTGTGTTGGGCGTCGTTCATCGGCGGCGTCCGCAATATCGTCCGCGCCATCATGATCGGACAGCCCGCGCCGGACCGCTGGCGGCCCTTCTTCCCGCGTTTCAAGCAGATGATCGTGGAATTCCTCGCGCATACGCGCATGAACAAATTCCGCACCGTCGGCTGGGCGCACTGGCTGGTGATGATCGGCTTCATCGGCGGCGCCATGCTGTGGTTCGAGGCGTACGGGCAGACCTTCGACCCGGCGTTCCACTGGCCGATCATCGGCAACCTGGCGATCTACCACTTGTGGGACGAGATCCTCGGCATCGGCACCGTGGTCGGCATCCTGACGCTGATCGTCCTGCGCCAGCTCAACCACCCCCGGGTGCCGGAGCGCCTGTCCCGCTTCAGCGGTTCCAAGTTCGGCCCGGCCTACGTCATCGAGGCGATCGTCCTGCTCGAGGGCCTGGGCATGATCTTCGTGAAGGCGGGCAAGATCGCCGCCTACGGCCACTCCGACCCGGCCACCGACTTCTTCACCATGCAGGTGGCCAAGCTGCTGCCCGCGAATACCACCATGGTGGCGCTGTTCGCCTTCGTGAAGCTGATGTCCGGCATGGCGTTCCTGTACTACGTAGGCCGCAACGTCACCTGGGGCGTGGCTTGGCACCGCTTCTCGGCGTTCTTCAACATCTACTTCAAGCGTGAGGAAGACGGCGGCGTCGCGCTGGGCCCGGCCAAGCCGATGATGTCGAAGGGCAAGCCGGTCGACATGGAGACCGCCGACCCGGACACCGACACCTTCGGCGCGGGCCGGATCGAGGACTTCTCCTGGAAGGGCTGGCTGGACTTCACCACCTGCACCGAGTGCGGTCGCTGCCAGTCGCAGTGCCCCGCCTGGAACACCGGCAAGCCGCTGTCGCCCAAGCTGCTGATCATGTCGCTGCGCGACCACGGCTACGCGAAGGCCCCCTACCTGCTGGCCGGCGGCCGCAAGGACATGGGCGGCGACGAGGTCGGCCTGGTCGACGCCGAGGGCAACCCGAACGAGGCGAAGCTGGCCAAGATCTCCGAAGCGGCGAAGGCCGAGGCCGAGCGGCCGCTGGTCGGCGGCGCGGAGGTCAACGGCATCATCGATCCCGAGGTGCTGTGGAGCTGCACCACCTGTGGCGCGTGCGTCGAGCAGTGCCCGGTGGACATCGAGCACGTCGACCACATCATCGACATGCGCCGCTACCAGGTGCTGATCGAGTCGGAGTTCCCCTCCGAGCTCGCCGGTCTGTTCAAGAACCTGGAGAACAAGGGCAACCCCTGGGGCCAGAACGCCAAGGACCGGCTGAACTGGATCAACGAGCTCGATTTCCAGATCCCGGTGTTCGGTCAGGACGCCGACAGCTTCGACGGCTACGAGTACCTGTTCTGGGTCGGGTGCGCGGGCGCCTACGAGGACCGCGCCAAGAAGACCACCAAGGCGGTCGCCGAGTTGCTGGCCACCGCGGGCGTGAAGTTCATGGTGCTCGGCGCGGAGGAGACCTGCACCGGTGACTCCGCTCGCCGCGCGGGCAACGAGTTCCTGTTCCAGCAGCTGGCCCAGCAGAACATCGAGCTGCTGAACTCGGTGTTCGAGGGCGTGGAGGATCGCAAGAAGAAGATCGTCGTCACCTGCGCGCACTGCTTCAACGCGCTGAACAACGAGTACCCGCAGGTCGGCGGCACCTATGAGGTCGTGCACCACACCCAGCTGCTCAACCGCCTGGTGCGGCAGAAGCAACTGATCCCGGTGGCCTCGGTGTCGCAGAACGTCACCTACCACGACCCCTGCTACCTGGGCAGGCACAACAAGATCTACAACGCGCCGCGTGAGCTGATGGCCGCGTCGGGTTCGAATCTGGTCGAGATGCCCCGGCACGGCGAGCGGTCCATGTGCTGTGGCGCCGGTGGCGCTCGGATGTGGATGGAAGAGCAGCTCGGCAAGCGCGTCAACATCGACCGCGTGGACGAGGCGTTGACCACCTCCCCGGCGAAGATCGCGACCGGCTGCCCGTTCTGCCGCGTGATGCTCACCGACGGCGTCACCGCGCGCCAGGAGAAGGGCGAGGGCGAAGGCGTCGAGGTGGTGGACGTCGCCCAGCTGATGCTGGACGCCATCGAGCGCGTCGAGCCCGCGGTGCTGACCGAGAACCTGACCGTCATCCAAGAGCCGAAGGCGCCCGAGGCGGAACCCGAGCCGGAGCCCGAACCCGTCCCGGCCGCCGAAGCTCCCGCATCGGCCAAGGCCGCGCCGACCGGCGGCGGTCTGGCCATGAAGGGCCCGGCGAAAGCGCCCGGCGGCGGCGGTCTGGCCATGAAGGGCCCGGCCAAGGCACCCGGCGGCGGTCTCGGGATGAAGGGCGCGGCCAAGGCGCCCGGCGCCAAGGCACCCGCCGCCGAACCGGCGGAGACCGAGGCCACGTCGGCTCCCGCCGCTCCGGTCAAGGGTCTCGCGATGAAGGGTCCGGCGAAGGCGCCCGGCGCCAAGGCCGCCGCGGCCCCCGCCGCCGAAGCCCCGGCCGAGACGTCCACCACCGAAGCTTCCGCGGCCAAGCCGGTCAAGGGGCTGGGCATGAAGGGCGGCGCGAAGGCGCCCGGCGGTGGTCTCGCCATGAAGGGCGCGGCCAAGGCGCCCGGCGCGAAGGCTCCGGCGTCCGCCCCTGCGGCCGAGGCCGCGCCCGCCGAAGCGGCTGCGGAACCGACCGAGGCGAAGTCGGCCGAAACGGTTACGGAAACGGCCGAAACCGGCCCGACCGAGACCAAGCCGACGGTGCCCGCCAAGGGTCTGGCCATGAAGTCCGGCTTCAAGCGGCCCGGTCCCAAGGCCCCCGGCAAGGCGGCAGCTGCCCCGAAGGACGCGGCTCCCGCCGAACCGGCTCCCGCGGAGCAGGCTCCCGCGGAGCAGGCTCCCGTCGCGGAAACTTCCGCCGCGCGGCCCGAACCCGCCGCCGAACCGGAGCCGTCCAACGGCGCGAACGGCAACGGCGCACCCGAAGCCGCGCCGCCCACCGCCAAGCCCGGCGGTCTCGGCTTCAAGGCCGGCGCGAAGGCGCCGGGCCGCAAGAGCTGAGCTGGATATCGGAGAGAGCCCGGGTACTCGAGGAGTACCCGGGCTCTTTCGTTCGCGCCGTATCCCGCGATCGGCACAGCCCGCCGACGCAGGCGAGCGCTACTCGCCGATCACCGGAGGCGTCCAATCCCACAATCGGGCCGACTTCCGTCCGGCCATGTTGCGTCCGGCGAGACGGGTCAGACCGGTCGCCAGTCCATAGACGAGGGCACTGCCATGCCTGCACCTGCTGGCTGCGTGGGCGCCGACGCGCGGGGGTCGGCAGTGCCCCCCGCGCGTCGTCGCGCGATTACGGCCTGGTCAGCGCCGCATAGCGAGCGAGATGTTCATCGGTGGAGCCGAATTCGTGTTCGACCACGGTGAGCCGCTTGAAGTAGTGGCCGATGGCCAGTTCCTCGGTCATGCCCATCGCGCCGTGCAGTTGCACGGCATTCTGTCCGATGAACCGGGCCGCCCTGGCCACGGTGACCTTCGCCGCCGAGACGGCGCGGGCGCGGTCCGCGGCGGGGGCGCGCAGCGAGTGGATGGCGAGATGGACCGCCGCGATGGCCTGTTCGAGCTCGATGTACATATCGACCATGCGGTGCTGTAGCGCCTGGAAGCTGCCGATCGGCTGACCGAACTGCTCGCGCTGCTTGGCGTAGTCGATGGTGTCGGCGAGCACTTTGCGCATGCAGCCGACCGCCTCGGCGCAGATCGCCGCGGTCGCCTCCGCGATGGTCGGCTCGATGACGGTCCAGCCGTCCGACTCAGCGCCGAGCAGGGCGTCGGTGGGCAGCCGCAGGCCGGTGAACACCAGGTCGGCGGCGGTGCGGTCGTCGATGGTGCGGTAGGTGTGCACCTCGACGCCTGGAGGCGGATCACCCGCGTCGAATTCGAGCCGGAACAACGAGATCCCCGCCTTGTCGCGCCGCTCGCCGGACGTGCGTGCGGTGATCAGCAGGTCGGTGGCCAGCGGGGCGCCGGTCACCACGATTTTCGCGCCGTCGAGGACCCAGGCGTCGCCGTCACGGCGGGCGGTGGTCGTCACGTCGTACAGGGCATGCCCCGAAGTCGGTTCCAGCGCGGCGAACGCGACGCGCGCGTCACCGGACACGATCCGGCGCAGCACGGCGTCGGCCTGTTCGCCGCCGGAACGGTCGAGCAATCCGGCGCCGATCACCACCGTGTCCACGAACGGCTCGACCACCAGGGCGCGGCCGAGTTCCTCGGCGATCACCATGAGCTCGACGGGCCCGCCGCCCGTGCCGTCCACCCGCTCGGGCAGGGTCGCGCCGAGAATGCCCAGCTCGTCGGCGAAGCCGCGCCAGACGGCGGGCTGCCAGCCGACCTCCGATTTCGCCGCGATGCGGCTCTTCTCCAGGTCGTAGCGGGCGCCGAGGTAGCCGGCGATCGCGGAGCGGAGCATTTCCTGCTCGTCGGTAAGCGTGAAGTCCATCAGAGCCCCAATGCTGCTTTGGCGAGGATGTTTCGCTGAATTTCGTTGCTGCCCGCGTAGATCGAGCCCGCTCGGTCGTTGAAGTACTTCAGCGGCGCGACGGCCTGCCAGTCCGCGCCACTGTGGTAGCCGTCGGCGGGCGGCGTGAACTGGGCGATCGGGCCGCCAGGCTTGGTGGCGTGCGGCTGGTACACGCGACCACGCGGCCCGGCGGCCTCCAGCGCCAGTTCGGTGAGCTTCTGGCTGAGTTCGGTGCCGAGAATCTTGAGTATGGAGGACGCCGGGCCCGGGCTCTTGCCCTGCGCCATCGCGGAGATGGTGCGGTATTCCAGGATCTCCAGCACCTCGGTGCGGATGCGCAGGTCCGCCAGCTTCGCCGCGAACGCGCGGTCATCGATCAGCGGGTTGCCGTCCGGGCCGGGCTGCTGCGCCGCGTTGGCGGCGATGTCCTCGGCCATGACCTGCAGCCACGGCGCCGCCGCTCCGCCGCGCTCGTGCACCAGCAGGTATTTCGCGACGGTCCACCCGTCGTCGATCCGGCCGAGCACATTGCTCTTGGGCACCCGCACGTTGTCGAAGAAGACCTGGTTCTGCACCTGCTCACCGGAGGTCATCACCAGCGGCCGGACCTCGATGCCCGGCGCGGTCATGTCGATCAGCAGGAACGTGATGCCCTGCTGCTTCTTCCCGGTGCGCGAGGTGCGCACGAGGCAGAAGATCCAGTTCGCCTCGGTGGCGTGGGTGGTCCAGATCTTGCTGCCGGTGCACACGAAATCCTCGCCGTCGTCGACGGCGGCCATGGACAGCGCCGCCAGGTCCGATCCGGCCTCGGGCTCGGAGTATCCCTGGCAGAAGAAGACTTCGCCGGTGAGGATGCGCGGCAGGTAGAACGCCTTCTGCTCCTCGGTGCCGAACGCGATGATCGCGGGCGCCACCATCCTGATGCCCATCGGCGAGAGCGCCGGCGCGCCGGCCAGCGCGGATTCCCGCTGGTAGATGTAGTGCTGGGTCAGGCTCCAGTCGCATCCGCCGTGCTCCACCGGCCAGGCGGGCGCCGCCCAGCCGCGCTCGTGCAGGATCCGCTGCCATTCCATGCTCGCCTCGTGGTCGGGATACACGCTTGTCGCCGAGCGCCCGGCCCGCCGCAATTCCGGCGTCAGCTTCGCGTCGAGGAATGCGCGCACCTCGTCGCGAAACGCCAGATCCTCCGCTGACCAGTCGTAATCCATCTGCCCTCCCGGAGGGGTGTGCACCGTTGCTTCCATGGCGGCCGTCCCGCCATCACGCGACAGAATGTACGGGTACTTCTTTCACAGAGTCAAAGTGAAGTCATCCGCCCGCACATTGTCTACCAGGTATGACCGACCCAGCTGGGCAGCAGGGCCCATATCACGGCCCCGGCCACCGGGTCACTTCTGCCGAGCTGCCGCCACCGGAGTGGTCAGCAGGAACTGGTTCGCCGATCTCGTTCGCGCGGGCGTGCCGATATACCTCCCGAAGACCTGCGGGCGGTTCAGCAGTCCTCGAAGATGGCCTTCGAGTAGCCCACGGATTGGTAGGCGTAGTCGTAGGCCCAGCGGGGGATGGAGAGGTCTGGTTCGGGGTCGACGAAGAGAAGTTCTCCGTTCCAGCACTTCTGCAAGATGTAGCGGGCTCGGGAGATGTGCGGAGTGAAGGTGACGACGATGACGCGCCGCCAATTGTGGGCGCGGGCCAGTCGGGCGAGTTCGCGGCCCTCGCCGCGGGTGGTGCGTGGAGACGGGTCGAAGCACAGGACCTCGAAGCTGTAGCCGCCGTGGCAGATACGGTTCAGCATCGCACTGTTCGCATAGGGATCGGAGAACACCACACGAGGCGCGTACCCCTCGCGCGCCAAGCGCAGACCCAGTTGCTCGCGGCCGTCGTGCGCCCCGCCCAGGACGAGAACGGCGTCCGCCGGCGCGGGCGGGTCGGTTCGCGGGCGCACATAGACCGGCCACAGCGCGACCGTCGCGACGACCACCGCCACGCCGGCGCCGAGCCCGCTCCACACCCACCGACGACGTCGCACCACGTCGATGCTAGCGACCGTCAGGCCAGGTCACGGCACCGCGATCACCGATGTCGCCGCATGTACATCTGCTGTTGCCCGGACCCTTGCCTCGCTGACGTGGCGTGGCCACCGGAGGGGCTTACCAATCGATCATGCGATGCACAGTCTTCGGAACCGGGTATCTCGGGGCCACGCACGCGGCGTGCATGGCCGAACTCGGGCACGACGTCATCGGAGTGGACGTGGACCCGGGCAAGGTCGCGAAGCTGTCCGACGGAGTTGTGCCGTTCTACGAACCGGGCCTGGAGGGTGTGCTGCGTCGCAACCTCGACGCGGGCCGCTTGCGGTTCACCACCTCCTACGCCGAGGCGGCCGCGCACGCGGAGGTGCATTTCCTCGGCGTGGGCACCCCGCAGAAGAAGGGCGAGTACGCCGCCGACCTGAAATACGTGCACGCGGTGGTGGATACGCTCGCTCCACTGCTGCAACGTCCCTCGGTGATCATCGGCAAGTCGACCGTCCCGGTCGGCACGGCCGCCGCGCTCGGAGCCCGCGCTCGCGGCCTGAGTTCCACCGACGTCGAGGTGGCGTGGAACCCGGAATTCCTGCGGGAGGGGTTCGCGGTCAAGGACACCTTGCGCCCGGACCGGCTGGTCCTCGGCGTCGACCCGGAGCGAGCCGCCGCCGGATGGGTCGAGGATCTGGTGCGCGAGATCTACGCCGATCTCCTCGCCGCCGAGGTCCCGTTCCTGCTGACCGACCTGGCCACAGCCGAATTGGTGAAAGTCTCCGCCAACGCCTTTCTGGCCACGAAGATCTCGTTCATCAACGCGGTGTCGGAGGTGTGCGAGGCGACCGGCGCCGACGTGACCATGCTGGCCGACGCGCTCGGCTACGACGCGCGCATCGGCCGCCGATTCCTGAACGCGGGCCTGGGTTTCGGCGGCGGGTGTCTGCCGAAGGACATCCGCGCGTTCATGGCCCGCTCCGGCGAACTCGGCGCCGACCACGCCGTCGCCTTCCTACGCGAGGTGGACAACATCAACATGCGCCGCCGGACGAAGGTGGTCGACATGGCCGCCCGCGCCTGCGGCGGCTCACTGCTGGGAGCGAACGTCGCGGTGCTCGGCGCGGCGTTCAAACCGGAGTCCGACGACGTCCGCGACTCGCCGGCGTTGAACGTGGCCGGCATGATCCAGCTGCACGGGGCCGTGGTGACCGTCTATGACCCCAAGGCCCTGGAGAACTCGCGCCGAGTGTTCCCCACCCTGAATTACGCGACTTCCGTCGCCGAGGCGTGCGAGCGTGCCGACGTGGTGCTCGTGCTCACCGAGTGGGACGAATTCACCGCCCTGCGGCCGCAGGACCTGGACGGTGTGGTGCGGGCCCGCTCGATCATCGACGGCCGCAACTGTCTCAATCGTGCCACCTGGAGAGCAGCCGGATGGGTGTACGCGGGACTCGGCACACCGTAGAGTTGCGGGGCGAGGCGGGCTACTGCCAGACAGACGACCAGTCCTGCCTTAAGCACAGCTGATCGCCGGCGGTAGGGTCCGTCCAGCGGGTCTCCGCCGACGGACGGCGCAGGCTCGCATGTCGTGAAGTGTGAAACGAGATGGGCAGCTGATGAGTTCGGTACTGGGAGTTTCGGTGGGGGCCGGCGCTGTCCGTATGGCGCGGCCGCACGCCGGTAACCCCCACGGGCATGTCTCGCCGCATTCCTTCGATCTGCAGACCATCCCGGTCCTGGACCAAAGCGTGGAAGAGCTGGCGGCCGAGGCCATCGGGGTCACCCTGGAAGCCACGCCGGGAATCGGCGCCACAGCGATCGCCTACCGCAGTGAGCAGCACGCCCGCGCTATCCGCGCCGCCATGGCGCGCCAGCAGCTCACCAATTACGAACTCGTGCCGGAGATCGCGGCGGCACTCGAATTCGCGCAGGCCACCGGCGATATCCGGGGCATCTCCTCGCTGGTCGTCTACGACCTGGGCAGCTCGGGCCTGACGGTGAGCGTGGTCGACACCCAGACGCGCGAGGTGCGGCACAGCGAGCGCACCAGCGACATCAGCGGCGACTATCTCGACTCGCTGATCCGAGAGCAGCAGATCGCCTCGGGACGTATCGCGCATCCGCCGAACGCCGCGGGCCTGGCCGCGCTGGACGCGCTGTGCCGGGAGGCGAAGGAGCAGCTGACCAGCAATACCGCGGTGGCGCTGCCCAGCGAGCAGGGCTTGGTCCTGCTCGCGCAGGAGAATTTCGAATCGCTGATCATGCTGGCCATCGAATCGTCGGCGCGGATGGCGCGCGACGTGATCGTGCGCTCCGACCGCCCGGTGCACGGCGTACTGGCCATCGGCGGTTGCGCGCGGATCCCGCTGGTGGCCAAGGTGCTCGAACGCTGGATGGGCGTGCCCGTCATCGTGCCGGACAGTCCGGAGACCGTGATGGCACGCGGCGCCGCGCTGCTGGCCAGACCGGTTCGCAAGGAGACGCCCGCCGCGACCGCGGCGCTGGACGACGAGCTGTCGCCCGCCTGGTTGTCGGCCCCGGCCCAGCGTGGCAAACGCGAGATCAGCGGCGCCGTGTTGACGGTGAGCGCGCTGGCCGTCGTCGCCGCGATCGGGCTCGGCCTCGGCTACGGACCTCAGGTACTGGAACGGGATTCGCACACCAGCGAGGGCTCGCCGTCGCTGTCCCCGACCACCGCACCGCGCACGACCAGTTTGGATCCGCAGATCGCGGTCGCGCCGGGTACCACGGAATCGCCCGCGCACGAATCGGTCGCCGCGCCGCCGCCGAACCGGCGGCAGACCACCAGCGAGGCGGCGCCGACGCCCGGCCCGAACACCATTGTGGTGCCGGGCCTACCGCCGATCGTGGTCCCCACGATCCCGCCTGAGGTCTTCCCCTTCCCCCCGCCGCCACCACGCTGAGCCCGGCGACAGCACCGCACAACTCCCGGCGTTCCCGAAGCATCGGGCTCCACGCGCGTAGCCCTCGCTCAACGCGCCTTGGCGCCGCGCGAGACCGGGTAGCTCAGGGCGAACGCGCCGAGGGGCTCCGCGCGAGCGCGGAGCCGACCACGCCGCACAACTCGTGACGAGACGGCAGGCCGAACCGCGCGGGCGGGTCCACGCGAGCGCGAGCAAGCGCAGTTCCAGACTTGATGTGCCGGGCTTCATACGAACGAAGTGGCGCCACATACCGTCAGCCGCTGACATAGCCTGCCTGCACACGACCTAAGGCATGCGATTCAAGCCTGACCTGCCAGGATCCACGCCGGGTGGCCAGGGCGAACGCCGACGCTGACCTGGCCGGGGCCGCGCGGTAGTCGGGTGCAGCTCAGACCCTGGCGTGCCGGGCTCGGCGCGGCGGCGGGGGCGGGCTGGGTTCCTTGGTCGTGAAGGGCCGGGCCAGCAGCACCGCGATGCCGGTGGTCAACGGCACCGAGAGGGCCAGCGCGATCCCGCCGACCGACGAGCGCGCGATCTCGATGGCCACCGCGTCACCGGTCAGCACGTCGCGGATGGACCGTCCCGCCACGCTGAACAGCAGCAGCAGCGGCAGCGCTCCACCGGCGTAGGCCAACACCAGGGTGTAGACGGTACTGGCGATGTGGTCGCGCCCCACACGCATGGCAGCGGCGAAAACCTCGCGGCGCGAGGCCGATTCGTCGAGGGCGGCCAGCTCGAACGCGGCCGACGCCTGGGTGATCGTGACGTCGTTGAGCACACCCAGCGAACCGATGATGAACCCGGCCAGCAGCAGGCCGGTGATGCTGACGTGCTCGAGGTAGGTCGCGACGTTCGTGTTCTGTTCCTCCGAAAGCCCGGTGAGATCGGTGATCTCGATCGTGAGCCAGGACAGCGCGGCGGCCAGCAGCATCGAGGTCAGCGTGCCGAGCAGCGCCGAACTGGTGCGCAGGTTCACCCCGTGCGCCAGATACAGCACCGCGTAGAGGATCAGCGAGCCCGCGACCAGGGCGACCGGGATGGCCGGTTTGCCGTCCAGCAGCGCGGGCAGCAGGAACAACACGAGGACCGCGAAGGCGAACACCAGGCCCAGCAGCGCGCGGACGCCGCGCCAGCGCGCCACCGCGATGATCACCACCACGAAAGCCACGACGATCAGCGTGAGCGGCAGCCCGCGCGAGTAGTCCTCGAACGAGTACAGCGGCGTCCCGCTCGGATCGGTCTGGCGGACCAGGCGGAGTTCGTCACCGGCGTGCAGGTCGGGCTGCCCTGGCCCGGGGGCGATCTCCAGCAATGTGCGGTTGCCCTTGTGCGGCCCGGATTCGATCGCGATCAGGCTGCGCTGACAGGTGTAGGCGGTGCTGCGTGGCGGCTCGGGTTGGTCGACGAATACCTTGCCCAGCGATGGGCTGCCGCACGGTCCGACGTCCTGCAGCACCACGGTGCCCGCTTCGGTCTGCACCGCGCCGCCGCCCGCGTTCTGCATCGGCAGCGGGATGTCGATGTGCTGCTTGCTGGGCCACAGCGCGATCGCGCCGATGACGACGCCGACCCCGATCACGGTGAGTAGCCCGATGACCACGCGCGCCGCGGTCGCGCCGATCGCGATCGGTCCCGAATGATCGTGGTGATGGTGGTGGTCGCTCACCGCGCTCCTACCTGTCAGATGTGGTTCTGCCCGGAGCGAGCCTAAAGGATTTCATTTTCAAGACCGGCGGCGGCGGTTGCCGAACACTGCGAATACACGGTCAGAGCGATCCGATCGCAAAAGAAATGGGATTAGAGGGGGCGGCGGAGAGCAGGGGGATGTCTCCGCCGCCCGCAGGGCAGGCGGCCCAGGGGGGTAGGCGGCCTAACCCGAGGCCGGATATGCCCAGGGGGGGTAGGCAATCCGACCGGGCACCTGAGTGCCGAGGACCACTGTACACAAAAGTACTTCTTTTGCGCTAGCTAGTCGCCAAACCCGACAGATATCCGTAGTTCAGGTTTGTTTCCAGGCCGGAAGCGGGGCGATTATATTGTCCACCGCCATCCTTCCCACTATTGGCGATAGCTGGCGAGGAAGTTGCCGAAGCGTTCGATCGCGACCGCGAGATCCCGGGCCCACGGCAGCGTGACGATCCGGAGATGGTCGTGGTGCGGCCAGTTGAAGCCGGTGCCCTGCACCATGAGGATCTTCTCCTGCAGCAGCAGATCCAGGATCAGCTTCGAGTCGTCGTAGATCTCGTACACGTTCGGATCCAGCTTCGGGAACGCGTACAGCGCGCCCTTCGGCTTCACACACGACACTCCGGGAATCGTGTTCAACCGCTCCCAGGCGACGTCGCGTTGTTCGAGCAACCTGCCGCCGGGCAGAATCAGATCCTCGATGCTCTGATGACCGCCGAGGGCGACCTGAATCGCGTGCTGCGCGGGCACGTTCGGGCACAACCGCGAGGAAGCGAGCAGGTCGATGCCCTCCAGGAACCCGGCCGCGTGCTCCTTCGGGCCGGTGATCGCCAGCCAGCCCGAGCGATACCCGGCCACCCGGTAGGCCTTGGACAACCCGTTGAAGGTCAGGCACAGCAGGTCGGGCGCCACGGTGGCCAGCGAGATGTGCTTGGCGTCGTCGTAGAGGATCTTGTCGTAGATCTCGTCGGCGAGCAGCAACAGCTGATGCTTGCGCGCGAGGTCGGCGATCTGCTGGAGCACTTCGGCGGAGTACACCGCGCCGGTGGGGTTGTTCGGGTTGATCACCAGCAGCGCTTTGGTCTTGTCGGTGATCTTCGATTCGATGTCGGCGATATCGGGCTGCCAGCCGTTGGCCTCGTCACAGAGATAGTGCACGGGAGTGCCGCCGGCCAGGCTGGTCATGGCGGTCCACAGCGGGTAGTCCGGGGCCGGGATCAGCACTTCGTCGCCGTTGTCCAGCAGGGCCTGCATGGTGATGGTGATCAGCTCGGAGACGCCGTTGCCGAGGTAGACGCCGTCCACGTCGAGTTCGGGGAATCCGGGCACGAGCTCGTAGCGGGTCACGATCGCGCGCCGTGCCGAGAGGATGCCCTTGGATTCGGAGTAGCCCTGGGCGTACGGCAGCGCCGCGATGATGTCGCGCATGATCACGTCCGGGGCCTCGAACCCGAACGGGGCGGGGTTGCCGATATTGAGCTTGAGGATGCGGTGACCCTCCGCCTCCAGCCGTGCCGCGTGCGCGTGTACCGGTCCACGGATCTCGTAGACGACGTTCTGCAGCTTCGTGGACTGCTCCAGAACACGCGGGGGGCGGTGCGGATGATGAGGACTCACCCGTCCCATGGTGCCATCCGTCGCAACTGGATAAACCGCCTGTCCGCACCCGTCCGGGGCCTTCCCGCCCGCGACGGCGGCCACGTCCCGGCCGGATGTGACGCGTCACTCAGTGAGCCGTGCCCGGCGGGATGCTCTTGGCCGCGGTGGAACCGCAGAATTCCTCGATCCGCTCGTCCAGCCGGCGCGCCTCGACCGCGTCGCGGAAGGCCGAAGCCGCGATCCGCCTGCGCACACCGGTCAGCCGCTCCTCCAGTTGCGCGATGCGCTTGTCCTCGTCGAGCCCGAGCACCGGTTGCAGCGCCTCGGACGCGCCGTCCAGGCTGCCGTTGATCAGGTGGGCGACCGCGCAATCGACCCTGGCCAGGGCCTCCGCGCCATAGGAGCGCTGTTCGGAGGGCCCGTTGGAGTACAACTCGATGGCCCGCTGCGTGGCCCCGAGCGCGGGCTCCGCCCGACCGAGGTGGATGTAGGTGGCCCCGGCGTAGTAGTTGGCCTTGGCGTCGTTGAAGCCGAAGACGCCGCCCACTTCGTCGTGCAGCGTGTCGGTCGCGGCGATCTCGCGGGCGTCGTCGGCCGCCCGCACACAGCGATCGGTGTCCGCGCCGCTGCCCAGCGCCGACCAGATGCGCGCCTCGATGTTGAGCAGGCGCACCTGCGCGGTCGCGGACTCGGCGAACTCCTGCCCGCTCTGGGCCAACTGGACCGCCCGGCGGGGGCGCTGCGACCAATACTCGATCAGCGCGTGCATGCCGCGCGTCCAGGCGCGAAGGCCGTTGTGCCCGCACAGTTCCGCGTAGGCCCAGGCGGCTCGGACCTGCTCGCCCGCCGCGTCGTAGTAGCCCAGATCGGTGCTGGCGTTGGCGAGCAGGCCCGAGAGCGTGCCCGCCAAGAGATACAGATGCCCCGTGTCGGCGGGCCGCTGATGGCCTTCCAGCAACCGATACACCCGGCGGCGCACCCGCACCATTTCCACCATCATCGGCACCGGCGGAATACGCACGTAATCGTTCGCGATGCGCACGACATCCGCGTCGAGCTGTTCCAAAGTGCTCGCACCGACATTGGTGCTCTCGGCCTTGCCGGCGTGCTCGCTGGCCTCGTGGGCAGCCGCCATGATCAGATCCCTCTCCGAAATCGCTGCTAACGCAACACCTCTCATCGCACCGGCGTCTATGAGAGCCAAAAGGTCGGCGTCGCTCGAATAATGAACGCGGGCCGAGGCGTCGGCGCGCGCGTCGAATCCCGGCGGGACGGCTCGATCGCTCGAGGGCTGATCGATCAAGGCCGCGAACCGGGCCCGCACCACGTCGTCGGACCTGGCCAGTGAGGTGTCCAGCGCGGCCTGGTTGATCGGTCGTGGATGAACCCGGACGCCCCCGGCTTCCCACTTCGACACCAAGCGTTCGTGCACACCCAAATGGGCCGCGAATTCCCTGATGCTCATCCGCTTGGCATCGCGAAGGGCGCGGGCCTCTTTGCCTGACCAATGCCTGACCACGGTGCCATCCCTTCCGAACGAACCCCTTCCAGAGTACGAGCGGTTTGTGAGCAGGGCCACAGGTGAAATGTGGTCCGTATCAAAGGCAGCGGAAGGGCAGCGGAAAGCGGGCACGCGGGCGATACCGAATCACGGGGCGAGCCGGGACCATTGAGTCGGAAGGCAAGGAGTTCGCCGTGAATGTCGAGAAACTCAGAACCGTGGACGATTGGGTGGCGTTCTATCGGCACGAGTTCGGACTGCCGGTCACCGAGCGTGGCGGTTTCGCCATGCTGCCGGTCACCGGCCGCGTTTGCGTCGTCCACCTGCCTACCGCGCGTGCCGAAATGGTGCGCGCCGCACTGGAACAGCAGGGAACGAGGGGTCCCATGTTGGCCAGGCAGATCCGATGGAGTTTCCTCGCCGAGCCCGACAGTCGACCGGGACCACAGGTGCTCGAGGCACTCAATCGGCTGGATATCGGCCTGCCCGCCGTCGGCAGCGCCGTGATGTTGCCGACCGGCCTCGGTCGCTGGACCCGGGAAGGGTGCTTCTGGGTCAGCCCGCCGAGCCGCGGTGACACGCTTCCGCCGCTGTCCGTCATCCTCACTACGGCGCTCGCGGTGGGAGCGGGCGGCGGGGACTGATCACCTCCGCGGTCAGATCCCCGCTGCCGTCCGCCGGGTCCGCTTCTCCAGTCGACGAAGCGGACCCGGCGACGTCAGCGTGATTCGGCGGCGTCGATCGCGGCGGCCGGAATCGGGAAGTTGAGGTAGGACCGCGACGGAGTCGGTCCGCGCTGGCCCTGGTACTTGGAGCCCGCCACGGCGCTGCCGTAGGGGTGCTCGGCCGGGCTGGTCAGCCTGAGCAGGCACAACTGGCCGATCTTCATGCCGGGCCACAGCGTGATCGGCAGATTGGCCACGTTCGAGAGCTCGAGCGTGATGTGCCCGCTGAAGCCGGGATCGATGAAGCCCGCCGTCGAGTGGGTCAGCAGACCTAACCGGCCCAGGCTGGACTTGCCCTCCAACCGTCCGGCCAGGTCGTCCGGCAAGGTGCACACTTCGAGGGTGGAGCCCAGCACGAACTCGCCGGGGTGCAGGACGAACGGCTCGCCTTCGGCCGGCTCGACCACGCTGGTGAGTTCGTCCTGCCGCTGCGCGGGATCGATGTGGGTGTAGCGGGTGTTGTTGAACACCCGGAACATCCGGTCCAGGCGCACATCGATGCTCGACGGCTGAATGAGGTTCTCCAGCAGCGGCTCGACCCCGAGACGCCCAGCGGCGATCTCCGCGCGGATGTCACGATCGGAAAGCAGCACGCGACGAGCGTAGCGCCTGCTCGCCCGGACTCCTCCGCCGCACAGTGATATGGAGAGAGCGATATCCTCGCATTCATTCGGGCGGCGCCGCCCGCGATCGAAGGGATACACCATGACCGAGGGCTCGCTGTTCGACCTCACCGGCCACGTCGCCGTCGTCACCGGAGGCAACTCCGGCATCGGTCTCGGATTCGCCCGTGGGCTCGCGAAGGCCGGGGCCGATGTCTGCGTCGTCGGCCGCAACAGCGAACGCAACGAGGCCGCCGCCATCGAATTGCGCGAGTTCGGCGGGCGCGTACTGGCGCTGAGCTGCGATGTCGGCGAGGAGCAGCAGGTGATCGACACCATGGACCGTGCGGCCGCCGAACTCGGCCGCATCGACTCCTGCTTCGTGAACGCCGGTGTCAGTCAGGGTTTCATCCCGTTCGTGGAGACCGATCTCGCGGAATTCCGCCGAGTCACCTCCCTCAACCTCGACGCCGCGTTCGTGACCCTGCGCGAAGCGGCCAAGGTGATGCTCGCCCAAGGCGAGGGCGGCAGCCTGGTCGCCACCGCCAGCCTCGCCGCGCACCAGGGCGTTCCGCGCGGGCAGTCCTACGCGGCCAGCAAGGCGGGGCTGATCGCCATGGTCAACTCGATCGCGGTGGAGCTGGCCAAGCACGGCATCCGCGCGAACTCGGTGCTGCCCGGCTGGGTCGAGACGCCGATGACCGAAGGGGCCTTCGCCTGGGACCGTTTCCGCGAACGCGTCCACCCGAGGATCCCGGTTCGCCGCTGGGGCCTGCCGAGCGATTTCGAATCCGTCGCCGTCTACCTCGCCAGCCCCACCAGCGCCTACCACACCGGCGACACACTCTTGATCGACGGCGGTTACAGCAAGTTCTGAGTCGGCGGCGGCCGCTGCTCGGACCCGGCGCTGCCGCGGCGGCGGCCCGGCAGACGCTCGACACGACCAGCTGGACGCAGCGGGCCGTCGAGCACTGCTCGCCCACAACGGCACAAAGGCGGCATGGACGCCACTGCCGTGACCCGCGTGCGGCACGACCGCCTCATCGCGCATCGCTGCCGTCCGGCGACGCCGGTCCATCGACGCACGCCTAGACCGATGGCTCCGAGCTTGCCGACGATGGTCGAGTCGTCGGCGTGGTGTCGTCCCAGCTGGGAACGGCTCGGGTTACCTTCCAGCGTCGGAGATGGCAACGTGGAATGGGTGACCTCCCCTCGCATTCGCAACGCTCTCGGGGTGCTCACCGCATTGCTGGTGGTGTGCGCCGCAGCTCTCACCGCAGGAGTCGTCGGGGATCGCGGCCCCGGCGGAGTCGATCGCGGCATCGCCGACTGGGCCGTCGCGCACCGTATCGACGCGCTGACACCGACCGCGGTGGTGATCAGCGTCCTGGGCGGAACGCTCGCCATGACCGCCCTGGCCACCGCGACCTGCCTGGTGCTGACCTGGCGGCGGCGCTGGACATCGGCGGCGCTCGTCGCGATCACCGGGCTCGGCGGCGGCTTACTCGTTCGCGGCGGCAAGCGCCTGACCGATCGGGACCGCCCGCCCGTCGAGGACCACCTGATCAGCGTCTCCAACCAGGCGTATCCCTCCGGGCACAGCATGGGCTCGTTCGTCGTGGTCGGCATAGTCCTGGTGGTCGCGCTGCCCAGCGTGCACGGCCCCGCCCTCCGCGCCTGCACCGCCATCGCCGCCGCGCTGTTCGTCCTCGCGGTCGGCTTGTCCCGTATCTACCTCGGCGTCCACTGGACCACCGACGTCCTCGGCGGTTGGTGCTTCGGCGCGCTGTGGCTCATCCTCTGTTTGACGGTGTATCGGTACTTGATACCCGTCGGCCGGGGCGCGGCAACGTCTCGCGACGACCTTTCCAGCACGGGGCCTGGCAGAGCCGGGGCTTCGTCTACCTAGCTGTACTTTTCCCACCCCGCGCGCGGCTTCTGCTACAGTCTCGGTTGGCACATCTGCCTCTGCCGATGTAGTTCAATGGTAGAACTTCTGCTTCCCAAGCAGACAGCGCGGGTTCGATTCCCGTCATCGGCTCCACCGAAGGCCCTGGATCGGCACCCGCCGCCCCAGGGCCTTTCTGCTGCCCGGCCAAACCGCCCGGCTGCACTCGCCATCGAGTGGCACATGGTTGAGGCGATCCCGAGCAGACCTCTCCGTGATGTGCCACTCGACGCGGCGGCACGCGATCAGTCGGTCCGGGCCAGGGAGGTGTGGATTCATTGCCGGACAGGTAGGTCGCACGTCCGTACACTCACCGCGTGGTTCCTACCAAGCGCCCATTCCCGTTGCTGCGGCCGGCATCGACGTCCGATGCGGCGGCCATTCGGTCCAACGACTGGGTTGCGTTCCGGCAACTCGGGAACCTGCACGACCACTGGACCTTGAAGTCATGGGCGCCCGGTCAGTCCGGTTACTACTGGTATCTCACTTTCGATGATCCCGCGCTGACCGATCTCGCCGAGCGGTGTCAGAAGACTCTCGCCGATGATGGGATCGACCTGGTGCCCCTCGACGCTCTGCACATGACACTCCTGAGTGTCGGCAAGGTCGGCGAAGTGTCCGATGAACAGCTCGCGGGTATCGCGGATGCCGCACGTGCTCGGCTGGCTGATATCGCACCGTTCGAGGTCGAGGTCGGGCCGCTGACCGGATCCGCTAGTGCGCTGCGGTTCTCGGTCGCCCCGTGGCACAACCTGCTGGGCTTGCACCACGCGCTTCGTACGGCGACCGCCGCACACCGGCCGACAAGTCGCCTCCCCGAGACGACCGACTTCCGGCCGCATGTCGGGATCGGCTACCTCAACCGACCCCGGGCCTCCGCGGCGCTGATCGCCGACGTGGCCGCGCTGCGGGATCTGCCACCGGTCACCGTGCGCGTCAGCGAGGTCGACCTCGTCGAGCTGCGCCGCGACGGCCGCCGGTATCGCTGGACCGACCGCGCCGTGCTCACGCTCGCCTGAAAGCGGCTACCCCTCCGGCGCGGAGAACTCCCGCGCGGAGGACGACCACTCCCGCAACGAACCGAGGTATTCGTCCGAACCACGAGCGCGGATCGCCAGCACTGGACCTGTATGAAGGGGATGCCGAGTGAACGGGTGGGTCACTTTCGGGATCGGCCTCGGCGCCGCACTCCCGGTGATGGTCCCAGCAGTCGCGGCCTCGTTGTGGTGGCAGGTTCCCCCCGACCACGAAGCCATTCGTGCCGCCGAACAGCGCACGGGCGAGAGACCACGGGCCGCGGGTCGCTCGCGCGATATCCAGGCCGTGCAAGAGGCGCACCTGACAATGCAGCGGCATCGGAACTGCGATATCGCCGTGTGCCACCGAAAGCAGGTTGCCTGGCACACCCTCATCGCGGCAGGGAGGAGCCGGCCGGACGCCTCACGGCATAGGTAGGCAGCCCACCAGTCGAGTGGCACATGGGCGAGGCGAATCCGAGTAGACCTCTCCGTTATGTGCCACTCGACGAGGTTGCCCACCTTCGCCTGGCGAGTGATCTAGGTCACTGGGTTGTCACAGTGTTCGTTCGCGCGGTGTCTGGATGCCGACACGTTAGAGACGGAGGAGATTCCGATGAACATCGCGCTGTGGATCGCTACGGCACTGTTGGCCGCGCTCGCCCTTTTCGGCGGTATCACCAAGGCATTCGTTCCCCGGGAAAAGCTTGCCGCGTCGCCTGGCGGGGAATGGACCGCGGCCGCGGGCGACGGGTTCGTCAAGGGCCTGGGGGTTCTACAGATCCTGGCGGCGGCCGGTCTGATCCTGCCCGCCGTGCTCGACATCGCCCCGGTGATGGTGCCGGTCACGGCCGTCTGCTGGGTGGGGCTCATGGTCGGCGCGATGATCACGCACGGCCGGCTCGGGGAGTACAAGTTCGTGGTGCTGAACTCGGTGTATCTCGCGGTGGCGGTATTCATCGCGTGGGGCCGTTTCGTCCTCGAACCTTTCACGAGCTGACGGCTCGGACCGAGCGCAGCCGACTCCCGAGGAGAAGGCCGACCATGCGACCGACATTTTCGTCGCCACCACGACCTGCTGTTCCTCGAGCCCCCCGCACTGAGCACATCATCGAGTGGCACATGGGCGAGGCGAATCGCGAGTAGTCCTCTCCGCCATGTGCGCTCAACGAGGGGTCAGGCGGTAGAGGGAGGTGGTCTCGCGGGTACGGGCGTTGTGGAGGGGTGAGGTTGGGTTGTGGGCTCGGTGGTGGGTGGGGTGGGTCGAAAGTCGGCCGGTGATGTGGAGCCCTGCGGCGGTGATGCGGGCGAGTATGTCGCCGTGGGGGCGCAGGCCCAGGTGTTCGGGCAGGTCGGAGAGGATCAGCCAGCCTTCGCCGCCCGGGCGCAAGTGGGCGGGCAGGCCGGAGAGGAAGGCGTGCAGCATGGACGAGTTCTCGTCGTAGACGCCGCTTTCGAGCGCCGAGGTAGGCGTGCCGGGGAGCCAGGGCGGATTGCACACCACGAGGTCGGCCTCGCCGTCCGGGAAGAGAGCCGGCCCTCGCACGGCGACAGATGACAGGCCCAGCCGATCGAGGTTGGCGCGGGCACAGGTCAGCGCGCGAGGATTGTTGTCCGTGGCGGTGATTCGCCGGAATCCACGGCGGCCCAGGATCGCGGCGAGCACGCCGGTGCCCGTGCCGAGATCGAAGGCTGTCTCCGCTCGTGCGGGTAGCGGCGCGGACGCGACCAGATCGACGTACTCGCCGCGGACCGGGGAGAACACGCCGTAGTGCGGATGGATGCGCTCCCCGAGTGCGGGCACGTACACGCCTTTCTCCCGCCATTGCGCCGCACCCAGCACGCCGAGCAACTCGGTGAGCGCGACCACCATGCGCCCGCGCGGCGCGCCGTACGCCCCGGTGCACGCGCGCCGCACATCGGGAGCGCGACGCAACGCCAGCGAATAGTCGTCTTCCAGCAACACGAGCAACTTGCCGAGCAGTTCCGCGCGCCGACGACGCGACGCGCGATACCGCCGGAACGCTTCGGCCGGATCGTCACCCAGCGGAGCCTTCCGCTCGACCCGCCGTCCCATCGCTCGCAGCAGCTGCCGCGCATTGTGGAAATCCCCGCGCCACAGCAGGCCGGTTCCTGCTCGCGCCGATCGACAAGCCGCGTCAGCGGTCGTCGAGTCGCTCACCACCACGATGGAATAGGGTGGCAGCGTGCCATTTTCGGAATGCCAGCGGGCTGTCCGGCAGGTCTTGTCCTCGGTCCAGGAAACGGTGGACACCGCGTACTCCTCGTGATCGAACGTGCAAAGGGCACGACGAGCACTTCGACGCGGGGTCGCGAAAGACCTGTGCGGCCAGCGCACAGGAGTCAGTAGGTCGTCTCTACGCCCGCGCCGAAGTGCGCGGGAAATCACCGAGAACCATCCCGAGTGTCATGGCCGGACCTTTCCGTAGGAGACATCCGAGTCTCCCACAGCGCTGCCCGGTAAGCCGAACCCTCGGGCAGGCACCGCTGAGGCCCGTTTCGGCGCGCAAGCGGCAAAGTGGCCCATCGGCTGCGGCAGGACCGGTCACAATGCCACTCTTGCACAAATCGGTACTACAGGTAGTACCATTGGTCAGTGGGTAAGCGTGAGAAGCTCCTGGCGAAGATGCGGGAATCACAAACCAACGTGAGCTACCAGGATCTCTACAACGTCTGCTGCGATCACTTCGGGCTCCCACGCCAAGAAGGCAGCAGCCATGCCGTCTTCAAGATGCCTTGGGCAGGTGACCCACGTGTAAATATCCAAAAGGGACGGGACGGGAATGCCAAGTCCTACCAAGTCAGGCAAGTGCTCGCAGCGATAGACAAGCTGCTCGAGATAGAAGCAAAGGAGGATGCCTGATGTCCGACCTGCACCACCTACCGGACTATACGCACTACGCGTACCGCGTCCTCTGGTCGTCCGAAGACCAGGAGTACGTCGGTCTGTGCGCGGAGTTTCCCTCGCTCTCGTGGCTGGCTCCGACGCAGGACGAGGCTCTCCGGGGCATCGGCGAACTCGTCCGCGACACCATCAAGGACATGGCGGTCAACAACGAAGTCGTGCCGCGCCCACTCTCGGAGCGCAGCTACAGCGGGAAGTTCATGGTGCGTATTTCCACTGAGCTGCACGCCAGGCTGGTACGGGAAGCCACCGAGATGAACGTTTCACTCAATCAGCTGGTCAACCAGCGGCTCGCGTCGCGCGGTTAGTCCCGGTCAGGCGAGGGGCCGGCGCCGAAGTACCCGACCCCTGCACGACCGGGCGAACCGCACCGCGTTCTGGCGGCTGAACCCCGTCAGGCCGCCCCGTTCGCCGGTTCGGCATGCAACCGGCGGAACTTGCTGCCGTGGAAGACGAGTGGGTCCACGTCGGTGCGGGTGGCGATGCGGTGGATGCGGAGGATGACGACGGCGTGGTCGCCCGCGGGGACATGGGCCTCTTGGACGCCCTCGATCCAGGCGGACGCCCCGTCGATGAACACGGCGTCGCCGGAACCTCGGTGCAGTTGGATGTCGCGGAAGCGGTCGCCGTCGCGGGCGCCGAGGGAGCGGGCGGCGGCCTGCTGGTCGGTGCCGAGCAGGCTGAGACCGAGGTGGCTCGCGGCGGCGAGCTTGGGCCAGGTGGCCGAGGAGTTCTGCACACAGAACGAGACCAGCGGCGGATCCAGCGAGACGGGAACGAACGTGCTCACCGCCAGACCGTGCGGGACGCCGTCGATCTCGGCGCACACCGCGACCACGCCGCTGGGGAAGTTGGCGAACGCGCGACGCAGACCGGCTCCGTCGGCGGGGAATTCGAACAGGTCATGCATGATTCGCAGCCTTCGAGCTGTGGGCCAGTGCCTGGGCGACCGAACGCCATCGACCACTGTACCGGTCGATGACGCCGTCCTCGGCGAATGTGCGATCGGACAGGTAGAGCCCGGGCAACGCGGCGGTGGCCCCGATTTCGACGAGCACGGGCTTCAACAACAGATCCGGCGCCAGCGCGTGCGCCGGTCCGGCGCCGAGCATCACCGGGACCGCGAGCACGCCTTCCAGGCCGGTCCCCCCTTCGAACTGTTCGAGGAACAGCTTCAGCAACCCGGTGTAGGTGGCCTTGAAGGTGGGGCTGGCGAAGACGACGAGTTCGGATCCGGCCACGGCGCGCACCGCATCGGCCACGGCCGGGTCACCCCAGCTGAGCAGGGCGGGACCGAACTCGACCAGATCGATCACGGTGGGCTCCACCTCCGGCCGCAGTCCCCGCGCCACCAAGGTGGCCGCGGTGAGCGTGCGTGAGGCGGGCTTCGGATTTCCGACGACGACAGTGACTGTCATTTCGTCTCCTTTCAGATCACCCCGTGGAGCGGAGGCGCGGCGTCGTGCAGCAAGGCCCGGCCGATGTGCTGGTACTTCCAGCGCACCGGATCGTGCAAAGTGTGCGTGCGCGCGTTGCGCCAGAAGTGGTGCAGATTGAGATCCGCTGCCGCGCTGCGCGTTCCGGCCACCTCGAACAGTGCGGCGGACACGTCGTTGGCGGCGCGGTCGGCGAGGACCTTGGCGGTCGCGACGGCCAGCGACGCCTGGGCGACGTTCGCGGCGCTCTGGTCGATCCTGATGGCCGCGTCCAACGTCCATCCGGCCGACGAGAGCGTGGCCTCCGCGGCGGTCACCGCGACGGACAGTTCACCGAAGCGCTGGATCAACAACGGGTCGTCGACCGCGTTCGCCACTCCCGCCTCGAACCACGGACGACTCTTCGTACGCACGAATTCCGTTGCCGCGGTGAGGGCTCCCCGGGCGATGCCGGTGTCGATGGCGGCGTGCAGCAACTGCGCGAAAGCGCCGTAGCCGGTGGGCGCGCGCACCGCGCCGGAGCGAGGAATCACCTGGTCACGCTCGACGAGCACCTCGTCGAAGGACACCGTTCCGCTGCCGGTGGTGCGCTGCCCCAGCCCGTTCCAGTCGTCCACGACCTGCACGCCGGGAGTGTTCGCGGGCAGGTAGGCGATGTACTCCCCGGGCTCGAGGCCGCTGCGTCCCTCGGGATCGTCCAGCCTGGTCAGCACCGCGAACAGGTGGGCGAACAGCGACCCGGTGCAGTAGTACTTCACGCCGTCCACCCGGAATCGGTCGCCGACCGGCCGCAACGTGGTCGAGATATCGGCGACGGTCGCGCCGCCCCGCTCGGATTGCGCGTTGGCGATGCGCCCACCGTCGAGCACCCGTCCGAAATACCGCTTCTGCTGCTGCGCCGTACCCGCAAGCCGCAGCAGGTTCACGTAGACGAAGTGGCTGTGCGGGATCTGCGCGATATTGGGGTCGGCCGTGGCCAGAATCCGCGTCACTTCCGCGACCACGCTCGGCGGCAGGTCCGCGCCGCCGTAGGCCGCCGGGACGGTGACCGCGAGCAAACCGCTGGCCGCCAGCCGATCGACCTCCGGGTACGGCAGCACACGATCCCGGTCGCGCTCCGCGGCCCCCGACGCGAAGTCGGCCGCGAGCCGCTGCGCGACCGCGAACGCCTGTGCCGCCGACAGGATGCGATCGGCGGCGACCGCGGTCATCAGTTCACCGCCGCGACGGGCCGCTGCGCGGCTTCCAGCTCGCGTACCAGCGGGAGTACCTTCGCGCCGAAGTACTCGATCTCCTCCTGGAAGTGCAGGAAGCCGCCGAGGATCAGGTCGACGCCGAGCTGCTTGTAGGCGACGATCCGCTCGGCCACCTGCTCCGGCGTGCCGATCAGCTGGGTGCGGAAACCGTCGTTGTACTGCACCAGGTCTTCGAAGGTGGAGTCGGCCCACATGCCCTTGCGGTCCTGGGTGGACGCGCCCGCCTGCTGCACCGCGTCGCGGAAACCTTCCACCGCGGGCTTGTTCGCCTTCTCGATGATCTCGCGCAGGGTGTCGCGGGCTTCCTTCTCGGTGTCGCGGGCGATGATGAAGCCGTTGAGCCCGAATTTCACCTCGCGGTCGTGGGCGCGGGCGACGGCGCGCAGGTCGTCCAGCTGTTCGGTGACGCCGTCGAAGTCCTTGCCGTTGGAGAAGTACCAGTCGGCGTAGCGGCCGCCGTTGCGCCGGGCTGCGGTCGAGTTGCCGCCTTGGAAGAGTTCGGGATTCGGCCGCTCGGGGCTGTTCAGCGGCTTCGGCTTCAAGGTGAAGTCCCGGATGCGGTAGAAATCGCCGCCGTAGTTCACGTTGTCCTCGGTCCAGATCTTGCGGATCACCTCGAGGAATTCCGCGCTGCGGCGGTAGCGCTCGTCGTGCTCGAGCCACGGCTCGCCGAGCGCGGTGAATTCGCCGGCGAACCAGCCGGACACGACGTTGATGGCGAACCGGCCATTGGACAGGTGGTCGGCGGTGGCACCGAACTTCGCCAGCACCGCAGGGTGCCACAGCCCGGGATGCACCGCCGCGATGACCTTCAGCCGTTCGGTCGCGCCGAGCAGCGCGAGGCTGAACGAGGTCGATTCGTGCTGGTACTCGGCGCCGTAGGAGGCGGTGTAGCGCACCTGGGACAGCGCGTAGTCGAAGCCGTTGTTCTCCGCGGTCTGCGCGAGCTTCTTGTTGTACTCGAAATCCCAGCCGGTGCGCTGTTCGATGTCGCTGGTGACCAGTCCCCCGCTGACGTTGGGCACCCAGTAGGCGAATCGGATCTGCTCGGCGATCTGCTCCGTGGTCATAGCTGCTCCATGGTTTCCGGGGGTAGCCGTCGGATCGGAGGCCGGACGCCACGCGTGCGTCCGGCGCTCCTTCCACTCCAGCACCGGCACCCGATAGGGACGAGGTTTTGAATCTGTGCGATTCGGATCAGGCGTCGGCGAGGGCAGGCGAGTAGGTCGACCTGGCGAATTCGCCCGCGGGGGCGAAACGGCCGAGCAACGCGGCGGCGTCCTCGCCGGTGACCCGCGTGATGAACTCGTCGACCGCTTCCGGCGAGTCGACCGGCAGGAACGGCTGCGGCCGGTGCAGCAAACCGACCAGCGCCGAAGCGAACGCCGGGTCGACGGCCGCCGCGGCGAAGAACGCGTTGCCGACCTCGGCCAGCTCGGGATCGCTGAGAAACAGCCTGGTGACCTTGTTGGCGGCGTCGGCGCGCGCGGCCAGGAACGCGGCGTATTGCTTCGCGATCCACGCCTCGTCGAACGGTCCTTCGTGCACAGCGGCCGCCGCGACCAACCGCTGCGCCTGGATGAGGCCGCTCTGCGCGCCCTGCCCGGCGATCGGGTCGTAGGCGATGGCGGTGTCGCCCAGTGCGGCGACCACATGCCCGCCCGCGGTGCGCCCGACACCGGACCGCACCACCGGGCGCACCGCGCCCTTCAACCACGAGTGCGGATCCTCGGGGATGGTCTTGGTGGCCAGCACCTCCGGCAGGTCCCAGTCGATGTAGTCGCGGTAGAGATCCTGCACGATCCGGTGCGCCGACTCCGCGGAGTCCGCCGCGGCGAAACGCTTCTCCCAATCGCTGCCGGGACGCGCCCAGCCGAGGAACGCCCAGCTCGGCCCCGCGTCCTTGTGCAGGTACGGGCCCCACCACCCCTCACCCTGGTCAGCGAGGATGGAGAAACCGCTGTGCGCGCCGCCCGCGACGCTGCGATGGGCGAAGACGTTCTCGTCGTGGCCGAGTCCGGTCACGACGACGGTGAGCAGCGAGCGCTGCGGCGCGTCGTAAGGGGTGCGCTGCGCGTCGACGGGGAACAGGCCCGAAAGCCCGCCACGTCCGGTCGCGACCAACGTGAGGTCGCTGGCGGCGGCGATGCCGTCGAGTGTCTCCGGCGTCACCGGCTCGACCACGAATCGGCCGCCGCGCTCGAGGAACGCGGTCAGTCGCTCGTCGGCCTTGAGCCGGGTGTCCACCGCGACGCCGACGTATCCGTCGAAATGACCGTCGAATTGGATCAATTCGGGACGGTCGGGGCCGGGTCCGGCGATGCGCACGCTCAAGCCGGTGTGCCGGGGCGCCCGCGCGGTGTAGCTGTCCAATCCGAGCGCGGCCTCGGCCTGCTGGGTCTCACCGAATTCGAGGGCGGTGCCGGTGGCGGGCACGTCGTCGCGCAAAGCGCGCTGATCGCGCTCGCTGTAGAGGGTGACGTCGAAACCGGCGTCGAGGAGTCCTAGCGCCGCAGTGACGCCGGTCTGTCCGGCACCGATAACCGCGGCCGAACGAGTGGAACGGGAAACGGATTGCTGCGAAGTCATGCAGGGATGATGCGATGGTCGCCCGGTGCTCGCGGAGTGTTGCGATCATCGAGAATCAATGGGCAGACAGCGAATTCCCAACGCGTACCATTCGGGCCATGTCGTTCGTCGTCGCCGACCTGACCGGAGACCGCGCCGAGCAGTACCGGCAGCTCGCCGCCCAGGCCGAAGCGCTGGTGGCGGGCGAAACCGACCGCATCGCCAACGCCGCCAATCTCGCCGCCTTGGTCTTCCACGCGCTGCCCGATGTGAATTGGGTGGGTTTCTATTTCTATGACGGCCGGGAACTCGTCGTCGGCCCATTCCAAGGCAAACCGGCGTGTGTGCGCATCGCGTTGGGGAAAGGTGTGTGCGGCACCGCGGCGCAGACCAGGGCCACCCAACTCGTGCCCGACGTACACGCATTCGACGGGCACATCGCGTGCGACGCCGACACACGTTCGGAAATAGTCGTCCCGCTGGTCCGGGATGATGTGCTGATCGGAGTATTCGATCTCGATAGTCCGCTGCCCGAGCGCTTCGACGAAATCGATCGGGCGGGGCTGGAGGCGACAGCCGAGATATTCCTCGCCACGATCTGATTCGCGGACCCGAATACCGGAGGGCGCCGGACCACGAGGGCTCCGGCGCCGTCCGAGCACGTTAGTTCGCCTCGACCGTCGCTCCCGGCCGCGAGACGGTGTCCGGCAGAGCCGTCGATCCCGCACCGCCCAGCCGGTAGCTCGCCCCCCGGTGGTCGGCGGGCAACCGGTCACCCGCGCCGAACAGCGCGTTGCGCAGTGTGCCGGGCGCGTACTCCTCGGCATACGCGCCTCGGGCCGTCAGCACCGGGACCACGTGGCGAACGATGTCTTCGAACGTTCCGGGTGTGATCGCGTAAGCCAGGTTGAAGCCGTCCAAGTCGGTCTCGGCGGCCCACTTTTGGAGGAGGTCGGCGACCGTCTCCCCGGAACCGACGAACACCGGGCCCATGCCGCCGATACCGGCCCACTTGCCGATGTCGCGGACGGTCCATTCCCGCCCGTCGTCGTCGAATTCCTGGAACGCCGCCACCGCCGACTGGATCGCGTTGCTCTCGACTTGGCCGATCGGGTCGTCGAGGTCGTAGCGGGACAGATCGATGCCCATCCAGCCGGACATGAACACCAGCCCGCCCTCGACGCTCGCGTAGGACAGGTACTCCTCGTGCTTGCGCCGCGCCGCATCGTCGGTCGCGTCGGTGACGATCGTCGCGAGCGCGTAGACGCGCGCCGCGTCACGGGCGCGGCCCGCCGCCTCCAGCGCGTCTCTGATGCGGGAAAGGGTCTGCGCGAGAACCCGTTTCGACGGACCGGCGATGAAGATGGCCTCGGCGTTCTCGGCCGCGAACCGCACGCCGCGCGGCGACGCGCCCGCCTGGTAGATCACCGGCGTCCGTTGCGGCGACGGCTCCGACAGGTGGATGCCCGGCACGGTGTAGTGCGTGCCGCGATGACCGATGTGGTGCACCTTGGCCGGGTCCACGTAGACGCCCGCGGCCGCGTCGCGGACCACCGCGTCGTCCTCCCACGAGCCTTCCCACAGCTTGTAGAGCACTTCCAGGTACTCGTCGGCCTGGTTGTAGCGCTCGTCGTGGTCGAGTTGGTCGGCCGCGCCGAAATTGCGCGCTGCCGAGGGCAGGTAGCCGGTCACCACGTTCCAGCCCAACCTGCCGTTGGTGAGATGGTCGAGCGTCGACAGCCGCCGGGCGAACGGGTAGGGATGCTCGAATCCGGTGCCGGTGGTGATGCCGAACCCGAGATGCTCGGTCACCGCGGCCATGGCGGAGACCAGCAGCAGCGGGTCGGCCACCGGGATCTGCGCGCCTTGCCGCAGCGCGGCGACGTCGTTGCCGCCGTAGACGTCGTAGGTGCCCAGCACGTCGGCGATGAAGATGCCGTCGAAGCGGCCGCGCTCCAGCAGCTTCGCCAGCTCGGTCCAATAGCCGAGTTCCTTGTAGCGATGCGACTGGTCGTCCGGATGCCGCCACAGCCCGGGTGACTGATGGGCGACACAGTTCATGTCGAAGGCGTTGAACCGGATCCGGCGGGTCACCGCGCGGCTCCCGCGGCCGGAGTGCGTTCGCCCGCGCTCCACGCGAACGGCAGATCGGCGCCGTTGAGCAGATGATCACCGATCGCGCGCGCTTTCTGGATCGCCGGATTGTGCACCGAGATGGTGCGGGCGTTGCGCCAGTGCCGATCCAACCGCAGCTGTTCGGACACCACCGAAGCGCCGCCCACCTCGAACAGCAGCGACGTCGCGGGCAGCACCAGATCGATGACGGCGAGCTGCGCCCGAGCCGCCGCGAGTTCGGCGGCGACCAAGGCGCTCTCGTCCTTCGCGCCGCTCGCCAGCACCCCGTCGAGCACGTCGGCGACGGCGAGCACACTGGCTTCGGCGGCGAACGCGGCCGCCGAAAGGCGCCCGATCACCTGCTGCACCAGCGGATCGTGCCGCGGCAGATCGGCGGCGGAGTGGGTGTAGCCGCGGGTGCGCGCCGCGACCCATTCCCGGATGTCGCGCTCGGCGCGCTTGGCGATGCCCGCGAGCACCGCGAGCTGGACCAGTTGCAGGTAGGAGGTCGCGTAGGTGGGGCCGGGCGCGCCGTAGCCGGGACCGAGGATCCGGTCCTCGGTCACCACCACGTCGGTGAATTCCGTGGTGCCGCTGGCCGTCAGCCGCTGACCGAAGCCGTCCCAGTCGTCGTGCTGACGCACTCCCTCGGCGTTCGCGTCCACCAGGACCCCCACCCGCTCACCGTTCCGGTCGGCGGCCGCCAGGATGTAGTCCGCGTACAGCGATCCCGTGCTGTAGTACTTCACGCCGTTGAGCAGCCAACGCCCGCCGTCCTCGGTCAGCGTGGTGCGGTAACGGTCCACCGCGCCGATGCCCGGTTCGGTGATCGCGTTGCCCACCAGGATGCCTTCGGCCACCGCGCGCAACCAGCGCTCCCGCTCCGGCCCCCGCTCGGCCAGCAGTTGGTCCTCGACGAACGAGAAGTGCACCCGCAGCGCCTGCGGCAAGTTCGATTCGGCGGCGGCGAGTTCGATGAGCAAGCGGAACAGCTGCCGGACGGTGACGCCGTATCCGCCGAGCTCGACCGGAACGCGCAGCGCGCCGAATTTCGCCGCGCGCAACTCGCCGACCTCGTGGTAGGGCAGGGTGCGATCGATTTCCCGTGCCACGGCGCCCTGGGCGATCCGGTCGAAGATCGGGCCGAAGATCGCATCCAGTTCGGCATCGGTAGTGGATTGGGCCTCGGTGGTCGTCATCAGCCCACGATCGCGCACCCCGCCCGGTCGCTCACGGGTTGCACGCAGCGCGATCGGAATGCTGGCCCGACGTGATCCGTCCCGGACCGCCCGACCGGCCCGGAAATCCGTTTTCGGCGACTTACCAAGGCCCCATGCCCACCGCTACAGTCGCGGCGTGAGTGGTTCGCGGTACTCGTTCACGGCGGAAGTGTGGGAGCACAAGGGGGATGCCGCCTGGCATTTTGTGTCGCTGCCCGAGGACGTGGCCGATGACATCGAGGAGCGCTACGCGCACCGGTCCGGCGGGTTCGGCGCGGTGCGGGTGCATGTGGTCGTAGGCGGCAGCCGCTGGTCCACTTCGTTGTTCCCGGACAAGTCGCGGGCGACCTACGTGCTGCCGATGAAGAAGGCGGTCCGGGTCGCGGAGGGGTTGGAAGCGGGGTCGACCGCGCTGATCGAGCTCACCGTCGCACTGTGAGGGCGGATCGCACACGCGTCCGCGCGGAGCTCAGTATTCGATCGGGCGACCCGAAACCCGTCCCGCCGCGGCATCGCGCTTGCTCGCGCGTCGCTTGACCGCCACCACCACGATCACCAGTACACCGAGCACCACGCCACCGAAACCCAAGGCGAGCCCGCCGAGCAGGGCGCCGACGAACGACGAGCCGAGACCTTGGCCGACGGCTACCGTCACCTCTGAGCTACCGGCTGTGGTCACGCGGTAGCCGCCCGGCTTTCCGGCCTCGAACGAGAAGCCCGCCCGTCCCTCGTGCCCGCCGAAGGAATAGGTGATGGTCGCGTCGTACTTCCGCAACTCCACGTGCTTGCCGTCCGGGTCGAGCACCCGCAGGTTGACCGTGCCGGGAGTGCTCCGGGACGACGCCCCGGAGTACTCGACGTACACGGTGTATCCGCCGGACTCGGCCAGATTCACCACGCCGGAGCCGGGCACCTTGACCCGCTGGAAGTCATCGATCCGGCCCGAGGTCTGCAGGAAACCGAAGGCACCGAGCACGATCCCGCCGATGATGCCGAGGGCGATCAGCGCGCCGCCCAGCGCGAACCAGCGACCGGACGGGGTGATCGGTTGCGGGGCGGGTGCTCCCGCCGAGCTCGGCGATGTCGGGAAAGGCGGCTGTGACACGGTCGGATCCTCGGCTTCTGGTCGACACCCGCGCCGACGTAGCGTCAGCGTACGGTTTGCCGCACCGCCTCGCTACGCGAATCGTCGGCCGCCGCACCGCGACGGCGACCGCCGATCTCTCAGCGCGGCTGGGCCGCCGACATGCACTCGCTCGCGATGCGACCGCTGGCAGCGCGCGCCTTGTCCGCGTCCTCCTTGCTCATGCCCAGTGTTTCCTGGTTGGGAGCCTTGGTGTCGTACTCGTCGCTGATCATGATCCGCAGTCCGTCCTGCGAGATCCCCTGGCCGACGAACACCTTCGCGGCGCAGTCGGCCAGCTCCTTGTTCTTGAGGCCCTTGTCCTGCAACGACTTGGCGAGATCGGCCTGCGTCACCGTGGGCGCCGCCGTCTCTTCGTCACTGCCGCATGCCGCGAGCACCGGCAGCGCGATCAGCGCCGCGGCGATCATGCAGATCCGCACCTGACTCCTCTTCCTAGATTGACCACTGTCGGTGGCGTGGGCCACCATAATGCCGTGTGACGTCCAGCGGTAGTCGTCCGCGGTGACCTACGCGAGTCACGTTGCCGCACAAGGCTTCGATTCAGAGATCCATCGCCGCACGCAGCGCGGTGTCGAGCCGCTCCAGGGTGTCGGTGTCCACCACGTCCACCCGCTCGGCCAGCCAACCACGGAAGATGCGCCCGATGTTGCCGGCGTGCACCCAGCCGTGTTCCTCTACCGGAACCGCGAGGATGTCCTGCGGATCGTCCTCGATCACCTCGGCCGCGATCAGCCAGGGGCGCGGTGATTCATTGATGCCGTCACTGCTGATGAGCACGACCGTTCGGCGACGCGGCGAACCATGCGGGTTGTAGATCCACAGCTCACCCCGACGCACGCATCTCCTCCTCGGCGGCCGCCAGCTCGGCCGCGTCCGCGGCGGCCTCGGCGGTCACGTCCGACACCGGACCGACCCCGGTGCGCACGGCCTCCCGTCGCGCGGCCTTCGATATCCAAGCCGACGGCGACATTCCCGCGCGAGCCGCCGCCTGTTCGGCGTACGACCAGGCGGCTTCGTCCAGCGAAAGGGTGACCTTACGCGTTGCCATACCAATTATCCTACCGACAGCGCCCAGCCCTCGCCACACGGTCCGCGATCCCAACTGACGACAGGTGACTGCTGTTAGGGTTGGCGCATGACGACGTTGCACCATCACCGCGTCGGCGCGGGCGAGCCGCTCGTGCTGGTCCACGGGGTCGGAAGCCGATGGCAGGTGTGGGAGCCGATCATCGACACACTGTCCGCGTCGTACGAAGTGATCGCGGTCGACCTGCCCGGCTTCGGCGGATCGACGCACCCCCTCGCGCACAACACGGTACCGAATCTCACCGAGGCGCTCGCCGAATTCCTCGCGGCGCAGGGCATCGAACAACCGCATCTCGCGGGCAACTCGATGGGCGGGCTGATCACGCTCGAGCTGGGCGCCCGCGGGCTGGCCCGCTCGGTGACCGCTTACTCGCCGATCGGGTTCTGGGACACCGCGGGCCGGGTGTGGTGCCAGCAGTCGCTGGGCAAGTCGCGTGCGCTGGCGCGCAAGCTGCGTCCCGCCCTTCCGTCCGTCCTCGGCACCGCCGCGGGCCGGACCGTCTTCCTCTCGCTGGTCTTCGGCAAACCATGGGCGCTGGATGCGAAGGTGGCGCTGGACACCGCACTCGGCGCGGCGGACGCGGCCGGATTCGACGAGGCGATCGCCTCGTTCACCGACGTCCCGCCGCTCGAAATCCGTGCGCTCGCCGACATTCCGGTGACGATCGCCTGGGGTAGTCGCGACATCCTGCTCACCTACGCGACCCAGAGCCGCAGGGCGCGCAGCGTTCTACCGGACGCCGAGCACGTCACGCTGCACGGCAGCGGGCACACGCCGTTCTTCGACGACCCGGCGGGCTGCGCACAGGTCCTGCTGGAGACGATCACCCGTCGGCGGTAGGCGTCTGCCCGTTACGGTCCGCGGGCGGGTCGAGCAAGGTGTCGGCGGCCGCCGTGCCGAGCAGGACGCGCACGGCGTTGCCCCACCGGTACCGCAGAATCCGGTTCCGGGACATGTCACCGGTGAGCAACACGCGCAGGGCCTGGCCGGTCATGATCTCGATGGTGAACTCGGTGATCGTCGGCACCCGGGGGTCGTCGGGGAACTCGCGCCGGAAGCTGTCGCGAATGCTGGTGTGCATCAGCTCGAACAGGCGGACCTCCAACGGAAGGAACGCCGCCCGCAGTTCCGGATCGGTCCGCGCGCCCACCCACATCTCCAGCGCCGCCCAGAACGACGGGCCGCTGAGCATCCGCATGGTCAGCTCGACGGCCGTCTCCAACCGGTCCGCGTCGTCCGGAATGGCCTGGAATTCGCTTGTCAGCTGGTCGAATCGGCGACGCGCCACATGCTCGACGGCGCCGGCGAGCAGGTCGGCTCTGGTGGGGAAATAGTGCTGCAACGTCCCCCGCGGCACGCCCGCCCGCTTCTGCACCTCGAGCGTGGTCGTGCCCGCGTAACCGACTTCCACCAGACTTTCCACCGCCGCGTCCAGCAACCGCGCGCGCATCCGCTCCCTGCGCTGCGCCTGCGGCAGCCGGACGTGTCCCGGCCCGCCCCTCAGCGGCCCTGCCACTGCGGCTCGCGCTTCTGCGCGAACGCCAGCGCGCCTTCGGCGGCGTCCTTGGAAATCAGTGCGGGCAGGGCGATCTCGCCCTGCTTCGCGAATGCCTCCGCGACCGGCCAATCCGGCGACTCGTCGATGATCCGCTTGCTCGCGGCCACCGCGAGCGGTGCGGCGGCGACGATCTCGGCCGCGAGTTCGAGCGCCACCGACAGTGCCGCGCCCGGATCGGTGACCCGGTTGACCAGGCCCAGCTGATAGAGCCGCTCGGCGCCGATCCGGCCCCCGGTGAGCGCGAGTTCGGCGACGATGCTGCGCGGCAGCCGCTGGGTCAGGCGCAGCACGCCACCGCCCGCGGCCACCAGGCCGCGCTTGACCTCGGGAATGCCGAACTGCGCGTCGCGTGCCGCGACGATGAGATCGCCTGCCAGGGCGAGCTCGAATCCACCGGCCAGCGCGAAGCCCTCGACCGCGGAGATCATCGGCTTCGCCGGGGGCTTCGCCGTGATGCCGAGCGGACCGCGGCGCTGCGTCATCGGCATCTCGCCCTTCGACGCGGCGACGAGATCCATTCCCGCGCTGAAGGTTCCGCCCGCACCGGTGAGCACCAGCACGCGCGCCGCGGCGTCGGCTTCGAACTCGTCGACGGCGGCCTCGATGGCCTGCGCGGTGGCCAGGTTGATCGCGTTGCGCGCCTGGGGACGGTCGACCGTCAGCACGGTGATGGCGTCGCGCCGCTCGATCAGGATCGAGTCGTTCATCGGGCGCTCCTCTCGGTGAGCAGGGTGAACGTGTCCGCGGCGAGCTCGGCGTCCGCGCCGAGCGGGTCGCCCGCGGTGAACGCCGCGAGGGTGTCGGCATCCGACGCCCGAACCAGTATGCGGGTCCCCGCGGGCGTCAGCGCGCTCACCACAACGGCTTCCGGCTCGTCGGCGCGGTCGGGCGCGGGGCCTTTGCGGTAGGCCACGGTGTAGGACTCGACCGTGGCGGGACCGGTGTACCCGGGCGCCGGTTCGCGCCGCGCCGCGGGCACTTCCGCCTCGATCGCACGGAACAGCCGCTCGGGCGGCCTGGCCGAGTACACACCGATACCGTGCTTGGTGCTGTACCAACCGAGCGCCGTCGCCAGACCGTAGGCGTCGGGTTCCGCGCGCAGGATGCCGGACAGCGTCGCGATCGAGTGCGTCGTGTAGTTGTTGCCCGGCCCGCCCGCGAAGGTCAGGCCACCGGTCACCGACAGCGGCCGGGACGGATCATCGATCGGCAGGCCGAGTTCCTCCGCCGCGATCTGCACCGCGACCGGGAAGCACGAGTAGAGGTCGATGTGCGCGACATCGTCTATCGCGATGCCCGCCGCACCGAGCGCCGCTTTGCCCGCGGCGGCGATGGCGGGCGAGCGGGACATGTCCGCGCGCTCGGAGACGAACCACTCGTCGGTCGCGGTGGCGCCCGCGTGCGGGAACACCCAGTGGTCCCGTGGCACACCGGCGGCGTCGGCGGCCGCCGCGCTGCACAGGATGAGCCCGGCTCCCAGGTCGACGGTCAGGTTCGCGACCATCAGTTTCGGGTACGGCGTCGACACCATCCGGTTGGCCGGCGCGGGCGTCACGAGGTCGGCCGCGGACTGCGCGGTGGGCTGCCACGCGTACGGATTGCGCGCCGCGATCTCCGACAGCCGCGACCACAAGGCACCGATCCGCTCGTTGTGCGCGGCCGCGCTCGACCCGAGTCTGCGGCGCAGCGCCGTTTCCATGAGCGCGTAGAAATACACGGGGCCCCACAGGCCCGCGGCGGTCTCCATATCCGAGTTCGGGCCGCGATCGGAGCCGATGATCTCGTCGGGGCCCACGTCCTCGGGTTGATCGGGCCAGTCCACCGCCGTGCCGGTCCGCGCGGCCGCCGTCCCCGAGTACACCGCTTCAGCCCCGGTGAGCAGGGCGACGTCCGAGCGGCCGTCGGCGATGGCCTGGGCGACGCTGTTGAGTAGCCGCTGCGGCGCGTCACCGCCGAAACGCACCGACTGCACGGTTCTTCTCGGGGTGACGCCGAGGTCGGCCGCGACGAGCGCGCCCAAGTCGCCGTAGGGGCGGCTGACCGGGGCAACGGCGGCGATCAGATCGGCCGACCGCAGCAGCCGGTCGCCGACGCCGCTGTCGGCGCCCGCCCGGCGCAGCGACTCGGCGGCGAGTTCGACCGGACCGGGCAGGCCCGGCTCACCCGGTCGGTGTACGACCTGCCCGGCGCCGACGAGCACCGGCGTTCTCGGGTCCATTCCGGCTGGCAGCATGTGTCCTCCGCTCCAGAACCGTCAACATTGACGGTAACTCGAGTCCGATTAGAGCAGAGGCCGCGGCCTCCGGCAACAGCGCGCGCGGCACAACTGACTCGTGAGTAAGATTCGGGAATGGGCACCAACATCGCCGTGCGGTTCGACGACCATCGCGCGTACGTCACGCTGGACCGGCCGGACAAACACAACGGCCTGACCATCGACATGCTCAACGGGTTGGTTGCCAGCGCGAAGCTGGTAGCTCGTCGCAGCGATGTGCGGGCGGTGATTCTGTCCGGCAACGGACCCAGCTTCAGCAGCGGACTGGACGTCGCCGCAGCCACCAGCGACCCTCTGGCAATCGTACGCAACTTCGTTCCCCTGCCCTGGCGCGGCACGAACGCCTTCCAGGAGGCGTGCTGGGCTTGGCGCCGCCTGCCCGTGCCGGTGATCGCCGCCGTACACGGGCGCTGCTACGGCGGCGGGCTGCAACTCGCGCTCGCGGCGGACGTCCGTTTCGCCACTCCCGACGCGGAGTTCTCCGTCATGGAGGTCAAGCACGGCCTGGTTCCGGACATGACCGGCGCGGCGACGCTGTCCAGGTTGATCGGCATGGACAAAGCCCTCCTGCTCGCGATGACCGCGGACACCGTGGACGCGGCCTACGCCGCACGGATCGGCTTGGTCACCGAGCTGGCGCCGGACCCCGTCGCCGAGGCCGAGAAGCTCGCCGACCGCCTCGCGACGAGGTCGCCCCACGCGGTCGCCGCCGCCAAGCGACTCTTCGAGAAGTCGTGGGCAGCATCCACCCGGCGAACCCTCGCCGTCGAGCGCGCGACCCAATTCCCGTTGATCATCCGTAAGGCGATCGGCCGCTCCCCAGCAAGATAGCTACAAATTTGCCAATCTGTCGGAGAAGGCTCCTCGCGACCGGTTCCACTGCTAGCATTTGCACGATTTGCCAGCCAGTCGACTAGTGGTGCGAGGCACGCTGCGAAGGGTCTGTGTATCGCGGGACGTCTGTGTTTCGCACCGCTCTCGGGAAGAAACCGGAGGGCTCACAGACAGTGCTCAAGACCGCATCCTTCCTGCTCTCGGCGCTGACGGGCGTCTCGGCCCTGCTCTTCACGGCGACTACCCCCGCCATCGCCAACCCGAACGCCATCAATCCGATTCCCGTGCTCAATGGCACGACCGGATTACCGAATCTGCTCGGCCGCACCAAGGCGGTCTTCCAGGTGACCGGCATGGCCAGCCCGAACAACACCCAGACCTACAACGTCCTCGGCACCGATCTCGGGATCATGTGGGACAACGGGCACGGCGAAATGCTCACCGCGTTCGGCGACACCGCGGGCGTCGGATTCCCCAATCTGCTCGCGGGCAGCATGTGGGCCTGGCGCAGCAATATCCTCCTGCGCAGCCACACCACCGATCCGGCCGAGGGCATCTTCTTCGACAGCGTGGTGCGCGACGTATTCGGCCAGGCGCGCGACTTGATTCCCAGCCCGAAGATTCCCTTCCTGGAGATCAGCCGGATCCCCACCGCGGGCATCTCGGTCGACGGCGTGCAGTTCATGAGCTTGATGTCGGTGAAGACCTGGGACGACGTCGGCCAGTGGAGCACCAATTTCTCCGGACTCGCCGTCTCCGGGGACAACGGCGAGACCTGGGCCGAACTGCCGGAAACGCGGCGGAACAACGAGGGCGGGAACGCCAACTTCCAGATGAACGCCTTCCTCTCGGACGGCGGATACATCTATGAATACGGCACGCGGTCCGGACGCAATCACACCGCCCACGTCGCCCGCGTGCGCGCGCAGGATATCGCGAATCTCGCCGAATACGAATACTGGGACGGCCACGCGTGGCGAAAGAACGACGTGAATGCCGCGGCGCCGATCATGTTCGGCGTCGGCGAGCTGTCGGTGATGTATAACGCCTATCTCGGCCAATACATTTCGCTCACCACCGACCGATTCAACTCCGTGGTGATGCGGCGGGCGTCCTCGCCGGTCGGCCCGTGGAGCGAACCCGAAGTATTGATCGACACTCGGGAATTGCCCAGCGCCTACGCACCCTCGATCTTCCCCTACCAGACCGGGCGCGATCTGTACTTCCTCACGACGGTGCACAGCCAGTACAACGTCCTGCTGATGCGCACCACGCTGTAGTCCGGAACGGCGATCCGACGCGGTACTTGACCTCAACATTAGTTGATGTATGAGGCTGCACCGCGTTGGATCGTTCGCATTTCCGGGAGGCACCATGCTCAACACCACCGTCGACGTCCGCGCCTGGCTGCGCGACAACGCCGTCGCGATCGACAGTTCCGATCCGGACGCCTCCGGCGCGGATCTCGACACACTGATCGCGCGGCTGGGCGCCGCCACCGTGGTCGGTCTGGGCGAGTCGACGCGGTTCTCCCGGCAGACCTTCGGGGTGCGCGAGCGGTTGTTTCGCGGACTGGTCGAACGGCATGGCTTCCGCGCGCTCGCCATTCAGGACAGCGCGCGCTCCGGCGAGCGCTGGGACCGGTTCGTCACCGACGGCGCCGGCGACCCGGAAACCGTGCTCGCCGGCGCCTGGCGGCCATGGCGCACCGAGGAATCGGTGGCCACGTTGCGATGGATCCGCGCGTACAACCTGGCGCATCCGGACGACCCGGTGCGCATCTTCGGCGTCGAACCGCCGCATGCCGAGCCGAGCGACTACGACGCGGTGCTCGACTATGTGCGCCGGGCAGCTCCCGACCGGTTCGCCGCGATCGAGGCGCACCTCGCCCCGATCCGCACCGCACACCAGGTCGATGAGCATGTCCAGCGTCACCATGGCACCCACCCCGGCCGCCCGTTCGTGGAGCACGCCGAGGATGCCCTCGCGCTGCTCGCGGAGTTGCCGGACACGAGCGAGCGCACCACGGCGCTCGGCCACGCCCGCCTGATCCTCGACTTCCACCGGCAGAGCGTCGCCAACCGAGGATTCGCCCGGGACGAACGGCCCGCCGCGGAAAGGGTGCTGGAACGGCGACGCTCGACCGGCGCCAAGATCGTCTACTGGGACGGGCTCGCGCACACCAGCGGTCTTCCGATCGTGCTCGGCTCGGTCGAATTCCGCGGTACCGGAAGTCATTTGCGCGCTGAGCTGGGTGACGGGTACGTGTCCGTCGGTATCGGCTTCCATCACGGCGATCTCGGCGCGACCGTGGCGCCCGACCCGCAGCCGGACTTGGCCGATGCCGCACTGGGTGCGGTCGAACTCCCGGCCTATTACGTGGACTTGCGCGCCTCGGCGCCGGAACCGGTCCGCGAGTGGCTGACCGGGCCGGCGAAGCTGCGCACCATCAGCGGCGTCTACGACCCGGCGGCCGACGCCACGGCGAACATCCGGCTCGCCTCGCTCGTCGACGCGTTCGACGTGCTGATCCACCTGCGCGAGACCACGCCGGTGCACTGGCTCTCGCAGGTATCGGACTGACTCGGGCAACCCCCGGAGTACGGGCCGCGCGATCAATAGACTCGAGATATGGACGCGGCCGACTGGGACGAGCGCTACGCGCAAACGGAATTGGTCTGGGGCGCACCGCCGAACAACACCGTGGTGGAGCACGTCTACGGGTTGGAACGCCGTGCGCCCCTGCAGACCACACCCGAGGGCGAGGCGCCGGAGCTCCCCCGCGCGCTCGACTTGGCGTGCGGGGAGGGCCGCAACGCCCTGTGGCTCGCCACGCACGGCTGGCAGGTGCACGCCGTCGACTACTCCCAAGTGGGCATCGACAAGGGCCGCACCGTGGCCTCGCGCCTGTCCCGCTCGGTCCGCAGTCGCATCACCTGGCAGTGCGCCGACGTCACGGACCTGGACGAGGCAGGGATCACCGGGCCGTTCGAGCTGGTGTTGATGGTCTTCCTGCACCTGCCCGCGCAGCCGCGCCGCGCGCTGGTCCGCAAGGCGGCCGGCCTGCTCGCTCCGGAGGGCACCTTGCTCGTGCTCGGCCACGACACCACCAACATCACCGACGGCTGCGGCGGGCCGCAGGACCCGGCCATCCTCTTCACTCCCGACGACATCGTCGCCGATCTCGGCCCCCTGGCGGCGGCGAGCCAGGTGCGCGTGCGCCTCGCCGACCGCGTCTACCGGCCCACCGAAACGGGCGACGCGATCGACGCATTGGTCATCGCCACCCGCCCGGCCGAGTAGGGATTCAGGACCAGCGCTCCAGCCAGGGGGTGACGGTCTCGGCGATCAGGTCGAACCCGGCACGGAACGCGTGCGGTTGTCCCGGGATGACGCGGACCTCCGCGGCGTCGGCGGGATCGGGAATGCCGAACGGGTCGTTGGCTCCGTTGACGACCACCACCTCGATGCCGCCGGGAGCGAGTAGTTCGTCCCGGCGCGAGTTCTCCGGCTTGCCCGGCGGATGCAACGGGAACGAGAGCGCGAGCACACCTCGGGCCCGTGCCGCGACCGCCGTCCGGCAGGCAACCCGAGCCCCGTTGCTGCGCCCGCCCTGAATCAACGGAATGCGCTTGCGCCCGCGCAACTGAGCGACGACCTCCAGCCACGCCTCGTCCTGCTTGACCGCCGACCCCGGCGCCCGCCGCCCCGCAACCCGATACGGCTGCACCACCCGCGCGACCCCGCCCCCCAACCGCAGCGCGGCATCCCGCACCGCGAGCAGGTCCTTCGCCTCCACCCCACCACCCGCGCCATGCGTGAGCAGCAGCAGAAACGCGGGCCTACGCGGCTGTTCGAGCTCGACCTCAGCCGGCCCGGCACTCGTCTCGATCAGCATTGAAGTCATTCTGCCGCGCCGGTTCCACATCACCCGCGAAGCCGCACCGCCGCTGCCGACTATCGACCTGCCCAAACGCGCCGTCCGGCTCTAGATCCCTGGCCGTCACACCGTGCGGCGGAACCACCACCAGTCCGGCTCGCTCGTCTTTCGCAAGGGCCGACCGCACCGCATCCCGCCCATCGGCAGCCGAGCAGAACCGCAAGCACCGATCGACTCGAGAGCGCCCGATGCTACCTATACCGAGTACCGAGGTCGGATGCCTGCACGTCGGGCACACCTCGACCCCGTCTTCCGAGCGAAGCGAGACCGAGCATCCGCCGTTCGCGGCCCGGCTCGCGTTCGAGTGGCCGCCGCGTAAGCGACGAAGGAGCAAGCGGCGGTCGCTCGAACGCGAGTCATAAGGGGGCCGCGAACACGCCGCGCGAAGGCGCGGCAAATCAAACACTGTAAAACGCGTCACATTGCCTGCTCAGCTCTTTGCGCAGTCATTACCGGCCGGTAATATGTTGCATAAGTTACCCGCGAGTAGCATGCGGAAAACCGGCACGACTACCCCGGTGGAGCGAACAACGGGCGGGAACGGCAACCATACCGACCGCACCAACTCAACGGAGAGTGAGTACTGACAATGGGTCACTACAAGAGCAACGTCCGCGACCTGGAGTTCAACCTCTTCGAGGTTCTCGGCCTCGGGTCGATCCTGGACAGCGGCGCCTACGGCGATCTCGACACGGACACCGTGAAGGAGATGCTCAACGAGGTGCGTCGCCTGGCCGAGGGTCCGCTCGGTGAGTCGTTCGCCGACGCCGACCGCAACCCGCCGGTCTTCGACCCCGAGAACCACACGGTCACACTGCCGGAGTCGTTCAAGAAGAGCTACCGCACCCTGCAGGACGGCGGCTGGGACAAGCTGGGCATCGCCGAGGAGCTCGGCGGCCTGCCGATCCCGCGCGCGGCCTACTGGGCCGTCGCCGAGCTGATCCTGGGCGCGCAGCCGGCCGCCTTCATGTACGCCGCAGGCCCCGGCTTCGCGAACATCTTTTACAACAACGCCACCGACGAGCAGAAGAAGTGGGCGCAGATCGCCGCCGAGCAGGGCTGGGGCGCCACCATGGTGCTGACCGAGCCCGACGCCGGTTCCGACGTGGGCGCCGGCCGCACCAAGGCGATCAAGCAGGAAGACGGCTCCTGGCACATCGAGGGCGTCAAGCGGTTCATCACCTCCGCCGACTCCGACGACCTGTTCCCGAACATCATGCACCTGGTGCTGGCCCGCCCCGAGGGCGCCGGGCCGGGCACCAAGGGCCTGTCGCTGTTCTTCGTGCCGAAGTTCCACTTCGACCACGAGACCGGTGAGCTGGGCGAGCGCAACGGCGTCTTCGTCACCAACGTCGAGCACAAGATGGGCCTGAAGGTCTCGGCCACCTGTGAGGTCACCTTCGGCGGCCACGGCATCCCGGCCAAGGGCTGGCTGGTCGGCGAGGTGCACAACGGCATCGCGCAGATGTTCGAGGTCATCGAGCACGCCCGCATGATGGTGGGCACCAAGGCCATCGCGACCCTGTCGACCGGTTACCTGAACGCGCGGGACTACGCCAAGGAGCGGGTCCAGGGCGCCGACCTGACCAAGATGACCGACAAGGCCGCGCCCCGCGTGACCATCACCCACCACCCGGACGTCCGTCGTTCGCTGGCCACCCAGAAGGCGTACGCCGAGGGCCTGCGCGCGGTGTACCTGTACACCGCCGCCCACCAGAACGCCGATGTGGCGCAGCTGGTCTCGGGCGCGGACGCGGACCTGGCCGCGCGGGTCAACGACCTGCTGCTGCCGATCGTCAAGGGCGTCGGATCCGAGCGGGCCTACCAGTACCTGACCGAGTCGCTGCAGACGCTGGGCGGTTCCGGCTTCCTGCAGGACTACCCGATCGAGCAGTACATCCGCGACGCGAAGATCGACTCGCTCTACGAGGGCACCACCGCCATCCAGGCGCAGGACTTCTTCTTCCGCAAGATCGCCCGTGACCGCGGCGTCGCGCTGGCCCACGTGGCCGGCCAGGTGCAGAAGTTCATCGACGCCGAGGCAGGCAACGGCCGCCTGAAGGGCGAGCGCAAGCTGCTGGCCACGGCGCTGGAGGACGTGCAGGCCATGGCCGCCACGCTCACCGGCCACCTGATGGGCGCCCAGGAGCAGCCGAGCGAGCTGTACAAGGTCGGCCTGGGTTCGGTGCGCTTCCTGCTCTCCGTCGGTGACCTGCTCATCGGCTGGCAGCTGCTGCGCCAGGCCGAGGTCGCCATCGCGGCCCTGGACAACGGCGCGACCGGCGCCGACGAGGCGTTCTACCACGGCAAGATCGCGGTCGCCCAGTTCTTCGCCCGCAACATCCTGCCGGAGCTGACCGCCACCCGCGCGGTGCTGTCCAACCTGGACAACGACATCATGGAGCTGGACGAAGCCGCGTTCTGACGCGCGCCCGCCCGCCTCGATGACGCGGTAGTCCGTCCGCAGACAGCGGCCGGGCCGAGCGACGGCGAGCCAGCCGCATACGGCACGACGGCCCGGAGATCTTCTCCGGGCCGTCGTCGTCTAGATTTGTCGTTTCGTGACGTTCGATCACCGCTCGGCGCCGATTCTCTCCGGTAGATTGCGTGCTCCCGGGGGGCAACAGGAACCTCCCGCTTCACACAGCTCGACACTTGACATGTCGGCAGAGGTGCCCGAGGTGACGCGCATCGCAACTGGCATCGGCGCTTATCTGCGCGAACGACGCCTCGCCGCGGGGCTGACCGCCGCCCATCTCGCGGCGCGCGCGGGGCTCACCGAGGCCGGGCTGGACCAGATCGAAACCGGGGCGGTAGCGCCGAATCACCCACTGCTGCAGCGTCTGTTCGACGCGCTCGAGGTGCCGATCTGGTACCGCAAGCACATCGTCGCGCTGACCCAGCCGAGCTTCTTCGCGGCGGCCTACGGACCCGGCCCCGACGTGCCGACTCCGGACGACCAGGCCGACCTGCACAGCCTTCCCGACCCGGCCTGCTATCAGCGGATGCCCACGCAGGATCTGGTGGAGGCCAATTCCGCCTATCAGCGCGTGTTCCCGGGTGCGGTCGCCCGAGGGAACGTGCTGGAGTGGATGTTCCTCGACGCGGCGGCCCGGCGGGTGATGGTGGACTGGGCCGTGGAGGCGCACCTGCTCGTCGACGCCTTCCGCTTCCTGTCCCCCCTCGCGCCGCGCGAGCGCGTCGAGCAGATCGCCGAACGTTGCCGCCGCTCCCCCGATTGGGACCGCATGTGGACCACCGAAGTCAGCGCCGCGGACATCCCGCGCCGCCGATTGCGGGTGCGCGAGCTCGCCACGGGCCGGGTCCGCACGATGAGCATGCGGGTCTACAGCCCCGAACTCCCGGAACGCCCGTGGTGGCTTTTCCGGCTGGTGACGATCGGCCGAACGCCCGAGGCTCGGGCGCGGATGTAGGCGACAGCGCGACGGCGAGCGGGCAGAATGACCCAGCATGAGCCGATCGCTGTCCGCCCTCGCCCGAACCGGCGCGCTCGCCGCGGTCCTCGCGGTGGCCGCGGCCGCGCCCGCCGGAGCCGACCCGAACAACGTCATCCCGATCCCGGCCCTCAACGGCATTCACGGCCTGCCCCAACTGCCCGGACCGACCGAAGCGGTGTTCCAGGTGACCGGCATGGACAGCCCGAATCGCACGCAGAGCGTCAACGTGCTCGGCACCGACCTCGGCATCATGTGGGACGACGGCAACGGCCGGATGATCACCGCCTTCGGCGACAGCGCGGGTCTGGGCGTCCCCAATCTTCTCGCGGGCAGCATCTGGGCTTGGACCAGCAACGTGTTGTTCCGCAGTTCTTCGCACGACCCGGCCAAGGGCATCCTCTTCGACGACGTGGTCCCGAACCCGCTGCCGAGTCCCAAGATCCCGGGCATCGAGATCAGCCTGATCCCCACCGCGGGCATCGCGGTGGGCGGTGTGCAGTACATGAGCCTGATGTCGGTCCGCGAATGGGGCGACCACGGGAAGTGGAACACCAACTTCGCCACCCTGGCCGCCTCCGGTGACGGCGGCACCACCTGGACGCAACTCACCCACACCCGCCGGGCCAACGTCGACGGCCACGAGAACTTCCAGCAGAACGCCTTCCTGAAAGCGGGCGGCTACGTCTACCGCTACGGCACCCCCGCGGGCCGCAACAACCCCGGCTTCGTCTCTCGGGCTAAGGAATCCGATATCGCGAATATCGACGCCTACGAATACTGGGACGGCAAGGAGTGGAAGCCCACCGACGCCAAGACCGCGGCACCGATCGTCGGCGGCGTCGCCGAGCTCTCGGTGATGTGGAACGACTACCTCGGCCAGTACGTCATGCTGACCACGGATCCGGCCAACAGCGTCGTCCTGCGCACCGCCCCCGCGCCGGAAGGGCCGTGGAGCGAACCCCGCGTCCTGATCGACGCCCGCGCCCTCCCCACCGCGTACGCGCCCATGATCTACCCCTACCAGACCGGCCGCGATCTGTATTTCCTGGTCACGCAGCACACCCAGTACAACGTGCTGCTGATGAAGACACCGCTGTGAGAATTGCGAGAGTCCGCCCGTCCGGCGTGTGACAGGGCGGACTCTCGCTCACGGAGGTTACGTCCTCACTCGCACTTCACGACCGGGATCGGGTCGTACTTCACCGTGCGGGTCTTGCGGGAGACTTCGCGGCCCGTTTTGCGGTCGGTGATGACGCGGGTGTCGGAGATGGTGAAGCCCGGGGCGCCCTCGGAAGCGATGCAGTCCTTGCCCTTGGGCAGGGTGATGGTGTTGGGCTCGGTCGGTTTGGTCTTCTCGCCGGTGATGGATTCGACGTCGACCGTCTTGGTGCCCCACAGTCGGACGGTGATATCCGTGCTGGTCGCGACGGTTTCGATGTAGATGCCGGTGGGGGTGTTGTTGCGGAACTTCAGGTCGATCGCGCCGTCGAACACGGTGGCTTCGCGGGCGGCGGGATAGCGGGAGATGTAGTAGCTGTGCTCGGTGTGGCCCGCGTCCTCGAGGCCGGCGAAATAGGCCGCGTTGTAGAGGGTGGTGGCGAACTGGCTGATGCCGCCGCCGACCGCCGTGCTCGGGCGGCCGTGGTCGATGATGCCGGATTCGACGTAGCCCTCGGCGGTGCCCCGGGGACCGGTGAACTCGTTGAGCGAGAACGTTTCTCCCGGCTTCACGATCGCGCCGTCGACCTTCTTGGCCACCGTGCGGATGTTGACCCCGGAGGGACCGCTGAAACCGCCGGTGGTGAACGAGCCGACGGGCTCGATCACGCCGAGCCCCTGCGCGGCCTCGGTGGTCAGTTTCGGTTCGATCCGCTCGTAGACCACCTGGGCGGTCCGCTCGCCCGGCGCGACCAGCAGCCCGGTGAACTGTTCGAAGGTCTTCGGCCAGTTGATCTTGTCGCCGACCACGGCGGGCACGACCGACGGCTTGCCGCCCGACACCGCGAACGTCGCGTCCTTCGGCTCGACCTCCGTGCCGGCCAGCTGCGGCGCGAGCAGACCGATCGCGGCGTCCTGATTCACCGACACGGCCAGACCGCCCTGCCCGTCCGGGCCGAAGGCGAGGACGGACGCGATCTGCTCGGGATCGAGTTTGCCCGAGCCGCCCTTGCCCGCGAACGAGATCGGCGCGCGCACGGCGGGCTCGGCGACCTCGCGCAGGGCTTTGTCCACGGCCTCCGGGCGCACCTGCAACGGCGCGGGGACGACGGGCAGGTCCACCGTGGTCCCGGTGACCCACCGGTCGGCCAATTCCGTACGCGCGGCGGCGACGTCGAGGACCCGCCCCGGAACGGGAGGTACGGCAACAGGTCTGGCCTTGTCGAAGGTGACGGTGCCGTCGACCGAAGCCCGGTCGTGCACCCGCAACTCGGTGAGCTGACGATCCAGCGCCGGTTCGTCGATCGCGCTGACGATCGACACGTCGCGGGTGGTGACGAAGGAAGCGAGCCGGGTGAACGGATTCAGCGGCTGGGAGCCGATCCGCGACCAGGTGGCGTCCCAGTCCACGCCCAGTCCGGCAGCGCTCGGCACGATGCGGGTCTGCACGTCGCCGATGCGCAGCGGCAGCTCCCGCCCCGCCCTCGGCTCGAGTTCGGCACGCAGCCGCGCATCGGCGGCGGAGGTGTCCATGCCGCCCACCTCGACGCCCGCCACGACAGTGCCGCGCGGCACCTCGCCCGAGGACATCACCAAGTCCACCACGTAGCCGAGACCCGCGACCGCGAGCACGGCGCCGACCGCGATACCCGCCCGGCGCACGGTCGCGCTGTCCAAGCGCTTCGGCGGCGGAGTGGAGACCGGGCGACGCGCGGGCGCACGGCGGGGTGCGGGCGGCGCGGGCCGTCGCCGGGTAGTTTGCAGAGGTTGAGTGAGCTGTTCGTCGCCGCTCCAGGCGACCGACCGGTCCGATCCTTGGGGGCGCTCGGCCCCGAGGAGCTGGCGCCATCCGACTTCGCCCCCTGGCTGTGGGCCGCGTCCTCCGGTGCTCGGCTGGCTCGTCACGAACCGTCCTCCCCGTTCGATTGAATTGTGGACCCGCGCCGATGCGAGTCCCCACCAACATAGTGGTCCCCGCCGACAGCGATCGGCACAGCTCGGGCATAACGCACATTCCGAGCGGGGAACCGGGTACACCACACAAAGAGGCCCGCGCAGTTGCCGGGTCGGGGGTCTGGCAACTGCGCGGAGCCGACCTGTTTATCGGGTCTCCGCGAGCGGCGTTACATCCGCGCGCCGAACCGTGACCGATCCCACGCGGGAGAATCGAGACGACCCCGCCGCAAGACTTCGCATACACGAGGGAGATGGATGGCATGCAGCTGGGAATGATCGGCCTCGGCCGGATGGGCGCGAACATCGTGCGTCGCGTCGTCGGGGACGGACACACCGCCGTCGGATACGAGCGTCACTCCGCGCACATCGACGAATTGCGCGCGGAGCTCGGGGACCGCTTCCGCGGGAGCACCGACCTCACCGAATTCGTCGGCATGCTCGAGACGCCGCGCGTGGTGTGGGTGATGATCCCGGCCGGCGCGACCGGGGCGGTGATCGACCAGGTCGCCGAGCTGCTCGAACCGGGCGACATCGTCATCGACGGCGGCAACAGCCGCTACCACGAGGACCTCGCGCGCGCCGAACGGTTGAAGCCCGCGGGCATTCATTACGTCGACATCGGCACCTCGGGCGGGGTGTTCGGCCTGACTCGCGGTTTCTGCCTGATGATCGGCGGCGAGTCCGAGCCGGTGAAGCACCTGGACCCGCTGCTGAAATCCATCGCGCCGGGCCTCGAGTCGGCGGAACGGACACCGGGACGCACCGGCGAGCCGTCCACGGCCGAGCTGGGTTATCTGCACTGCGGGCCGGTGGGGGCGGGCCACTTCGTGAAGATGGTGCACAACGGCATCGAGTACGGGGCGATGGCCGCCTACGCCGAAGGGTTGAACATCTTGCGGCGGGCCAACTATGGGGCCGAGCACACCGGCGAATTCTCCGCGGAGGAGACGCCGCTGGAGCATCCCGAGTACTACCAGTACGACCTGGATGTGCCCGAGATCACCGAAGTATGGCGTCGAGGGTCGGTGGTCGCGTCCTGGCTGCTCGACCTGACGGCGGCCGCCCTGCACGCGGATCCGAACCTGGATTCCTACAGCGGCCGGGTGTCCGACTCGGGCGAGGGCCGCTGGACGATCGACGCGGCCATCGACACCGGTGTGCCCGTGCCCGTGTTGTCGTCCGCCTTGTTCGCGCGCTTCTCCTCGCGGGGCGAAGCGCTGTACGCGGACAAAGTGCTCTCGGCGATGCGCAAAGCCTTCGGCGGGCACATCGAGCTCCCCGGCAAATAGGCGGCGGAAACACAAGGGTGGTCCGGCCGGAATTCCGACCGGACCGCCCTCGTGCGCGACTCAGCGCTCGAGGATGGCGACCACGCCCTGGCCGCCCGCGGCGCAGATGGAGATCAGCGCGCGGCCGGAGCCCTTCTCCGCCAGCAGCTTCGCGGTGGAGGCCACGATGCGGCCGCCGGTGGCGGCGAACGGGTGACCCGCGGCCAGCGACGAGCCGTTGACGTTCAGCTTGCTGCGATCGATCGAGCCGAGCGCGCCGTCGAGACCCAGGCGCTCCTTGCAGTAGGCGTCGGACTCCCAGGCGGCCAGGGTGGCCAGCACCACCGAGGCGAAGGCCTCGTGGATCTCGTAGTAGTCGAAGTCCTGCAAGGTCAGGCCGTTGCGGGCGAGCAGGCGCGGCACCGCGTAGGTCGGCGCCATCAGCAGACCGTCGGGGCCGTGGATGTAGTCGACCGCCGCGACCTCACTGTCGACCAGGTGGGCCAGCACCGGCAGGTTGCGCTCGGCCGCCCACTCCTCGCTGGACAGCAGCACCGCGGAGGCGCCGTCGGTCAGCGGGGTGGAGTTGCCCGCGGTCATGGTCGCGTCGCCCGCCTTGACCCCGAAGACCGGCTTCAGCGTCGCCAGCTTCTCGATCGAGGAGTTCGGCCGCAGGTTGTCGTCGCGGGTCAGGCCGAGGAACGGCGTGATCAGGTCGTCGAAGAAGCCGCGGTCGTAGGCGGCCGCCATGTTCTTGTGCGACAGGTAGGCCAGCTCGTCCTGGGCTTCGCGCGGGATGCCGAATTCCTTGGCGGTGATGGCGGCGTGCTCGCCCATGGACAAGCCGGTGCGCGGCTCGGCGTTGCGCGGGATCTCGATGCCGAGCATGCTCGGGCGCAGCTGGCCGACCAGCTTGAGACGGTCCTTGTTCGTCTTGGCGCGGTTGGCGTCGAGCATCCACTCGCGCATGCCCTCGCTCACGCCGATCGGGGCGTCGGAGGTGGTGTCGGTGCCGCCGCCCACGCCCGCTTCGATCCGGCCCGCCGCGATCGCGTCGCCGACGGTGACGATCGCCTGCAGGCCGGTGCCGCAGGCCAGCTGCAGGTCGTGCGCCGGGGTGTAGGGGCTGAGCTTGCTGCCGAGGACGCTCTCCCGGATCAGGCCGTGCTCGCCGACCCGCTTGAGCACCGCGCCGCCCGCGACCATGCCGAGCCGCTCGCCCTGCAGGCCGAAACGGCTGACCAGCCCGTCCAGCGCGGCGGTGAACATGTCCTGGTTGGAGGCGTGCGCGTACGCCTTGTCGGAGCGAGCGAACGGAATCCGGTTGCCGCCCACGATCGCGACCGGACGGGTGGTCTTACCGGTCTTGGCGGTGTTCTTCGCCGAACGGGCTTTGCTAGTCACTCGAGTCTCCAAGGTCTCGTGGATGGGTGTCCCGGCGGCCCGGTCGAGCGCGGACATTCCGCGCTGCTCGGCGCCCCGTCGCGGTTGTTTACATTAAACTTACTCTGGAGTAAGTTTAATGTCGACACGTACCCCCGCAAAAGTGCGCGAGCAGACCACGCCGGGGCGATACCCCAGACCCGAGAGACAGAACTCAGAAAAGGTAGGAATAGTGGCAGCCAGCAAGAGCAAGGGTGCTCCCAACCTCTATGGATCGTTCGTACACTCCGCGCCTGGCGCGTTCCTGGCCGGCAAGCTCGGCCTTCCGAAGCCGGAGACGCTGCGCCGCTACGTCAAGGGCGAGCCGCCGCTGTCCGGGCCGGTGCTGATCGGCGGCAAGGGCCGGGTCGCCGAGCCGGTGCGCGCCCTGCTGTCGGACTACACCTTCGCCGACGCGCTGAGCCAGGGCACCAAGTACGGCGCCCTGGTGTTCGACGCCACCGGCATCGGCACCATCGAAGACCTCTCCCAGCTGTTCGAGTTCTTCCAGCCCGCCCTGCGCAGCCTCACCCCGTCCGGCCGGATCGTGGTCATCGGCACCACCCCGGAGCTGGCTTCCGGCGTGGACGAGCAGATCGCGCAGCGCGCGCTCGAGGGCTTCACCCGCTCGGTGGCAAAGGAACTGCTGCGGGGCTCCACCGCTCAGCTGGTCTACCTGCACCCGGAGGCGTCCGCCACGGCGACCGGCCTGGAGTCGACCCTGCGCTTCCTGCTCTCGGCCAAGTCAGCGTTCGTCGACGGCCAGGTCATCCGGGTCGGCAAGGACGACGCGAGCGCCCCCGCCGACTGGGACCGCCCGCTCGACGGCAAGGTCGCGGTGGTGACCGGCGCGGCGCGCGGCATCGGCGCGACCATCGCCGAGGTGTTCGCCCGGGACGGCGCCCAGGTGATCGTCGCCGACATCCCGGCCGCGGGCGAGGCGCTGTCGCAGACCGCGAACAAGGTGGGCGGCACCGCGCTCGCGCTCGACGTGACCGCGCCCGACGCGGCGGAGAAGCTGGCCGAGTTCGCCACCGAGCGTTTCGGCGGCATCGACATCATCGTGCACAACGCGGGCATCACCCGCGACAAGCTGCTGGCGAACATGGACGAGGGCCGGTGGAACGCGGTCATCAACGTGAATCTCGCCGCGCCGCACCGGATCACCGAGGGCCTGGTGGCCAGGGGCGCGCTGAAGGAGGGCGGCCGCGTGATCGACGTGTCCTCGATCGCGGGCATCGCGGGCAACCGCGGGCAGACCAACTACGGCGCTTCCAAGGCGGGCGTCATCGGCATGGTGAACGCCGAGGCGCCGAAGCTGGCGGAGAAGAACATCACCATCAACGCCGTCGCGCCCGGTTTCATCGAGACCGCCATGACCGCCGCCATCCCGTTGGCCACCCGCGAGGCCGGGCGGCTGATGAGTTCGCTGCTGCAGGGCGGCCAGACCGTGGACGTCGCCGAGACCATCGCCTACTTCGCGAGCCCGGCGTCGAACGCGGTGACCGGCAACGTCGTGCGGGTCTGCGGGCAGAGCCTGATCGGAGCATGATGACCCAGGCTCCGGCAGGCAAGGAGAAGACCCAGGTGATCAGCCTCACCGAACCGCCGAAGAACAGCCGCCTGTTCGTCAAGGCCGCGCTCGGCGCCGTGCCGCTGCTGTCGGCGCGCAAGCCGACGCTGCCGGACCGGGCGGTGCAGCTCGAGGGGCTGCGGGTCGATCCGGAACATCTGGCCGCCTACTGCCGCGCGACCGGTCTGCGGTTCGGCGACGCGCTCCCGCTGACCTATCCGTTCATCCTCACCTTCCCACTGGCCATGCAGCTGGTGGTGGCGCGGGACTTCCCGTTCGTCGCGGTGGGCGCGGTGCACGCGCAGAACGTCATCGAGCGCAGCCGGGAGATCTCGGTGAGCGAGCCGTTGGACATTCGCACGCACATCGAGAATCTGCGTGAGCACCCCAAGGGTCTGCTCGTGGACGCGATCAGCGACATCAAGGTGGGCCGGGAGCAGGTCTGGCACCAGGTGACCACGTTCCTGCACCAGCAGCGCACCTCGCTGTCGGGCGGGCCGAAGCAGGAGCCGAAGCCGGACGAGGTTCCGCCGCCGCCGCTGCGCACGCTGCGGGTGGATCAGAAGACGATCACCCGGTACGCGGCCGCGTCGGGCGACCACAACCCGATCCATACGTCGGCGCTGGGCGCCAAGGCATTCGGCTTCCCACGGTCGATCGCCCACGGCATGTGGTCGGCGGCGACCGTTCTCGGCGCGGTCGAGGGCCGCATTCCGGAGCAGACCACCTACTCGGTCAAGTTCGGAAAGCCGATCCTGCTGCCCTCCACCGTCAACCTGTATGCCGATCAGGCCGAAGGCGGGTGGGATCTGGCGCTGCGCCACCCGAAGAAGGGATACCCGCATCTGACGGCGACCCTGCGCTGAGCGGAACCGGAGCCGCACCCGATTCGCGAATCGGGTGCGGCTTCGTGCTTGGCGGGATCGGCTGGGGCCGCCTCCGTCACACATCCGCGCGGCCGGCTCGCCGCCGCGCGTCTTCGAATCAGCAGTCGCACCCGCAGTCGCAGCAGTTGCAGTCCCCGCAATTGCAGCAGCCGCAATCACATTCGCCGCAGTCGCTGCAGTCGCAGTTCTTGATCCACGCGTCCTTGCGTTCGCCAGTGCACGGTTGCGTGTGGTCGGCGCAGCACGCGTAGCCGGTGCAGTAACCGCCCACGATGAGCGCGAGGGATTCGCCCACTCCCGGCCGCCGGGTCGGCGGGCGGTGCCCGGTGCGCGCGTGGACGGCGACCCCGGCGCGGGAAGCCCCTTCGGACGACACCGAGCACGTGTGCGCGGCAAGCGTTCCCAGCCCGCCGCCGAGCCGCCGCAGCACCGCGGTCAGTGGGTCGAGCAGCATCCAGCGCACGGTGGGCACGCTGCTGAGTTCGGCCGCCGCGACGGCCGCGCGCAGGCGCGAATTCGACTGCCGCAGCAGATCGTAAGCCTCGGGAACGGTCGTGCCCGTGGCGGCGAGCGGGTTGAAGCGATCGTGGGCCGCGTCGTCGTCGTAGTCGGCGACCGCGTCGGCCAGATGCGCGATCCGGCCGAACTGCCACCCCGCCGCACGCAACGCCTCGATATTGTCCGGACGGTCGGCCAGCACGGCGGTGTGGGCGAAGAACGCCGACGCGCACAGCTGAGTGGGCGCGGTCAAGCGGTCCAGCGGATCGGACGACTCCGCCATCGCCGCGTGCCAATACGGTGACGCGGCAAGGGCTTCCGGCACCGATCTCGCGACCGGACCCGAGCCCCCCACGGCGGCAAGCTCTTTCGCCTCCCGCTCCAAGCCGACCTGCGCGTCGAGCGCGGCGACGAGCGGCTCGACGTCCAGGCCGATCCGCGCCGCGCCGGCGCGAGCCTCGCCGTGCCAGCGCGTCGCGGCTTTCGCCAGCGGCCCGCGCGCGAGCGCGGAGACGTCACCGTCGTCCACGTGATCGCGAATCTTGGCCGCCGCCAATAGCAACGATGCCGTGGTGGCGAGTTGCACACCGGGCGAGTCGGCGGTGACCACCGACGCGCGGCGCATGCCGCGCAGCGCGCACGGCGCCGCGGTGGTGCGGGCCACAGCACCGGACTGCGCCTCGGTGAGCATGCTCAGCACCAGCGCGTCCTTGTTGGTGGTGGCGCGGGCGAACTGACCGTGCCCGTCCCGCAGCCCGAGACACAAACCGCACAGATGCGCCCGCCATTCGGCCGCATCGATTCCATACTTCTGAGCGCCGTGCGCACACGGCCTGAGCAACCCGAACACTTCCGCCCCGTTTCTCTCCGGCTCGCCGAAGGAGCCGGTCCGCGCTGTGCGAACTCACGCACTGTGGCAGGAGGGCGGCGCGGAAGCAACCGGTTCGGGCAATAGGCGGGCTACTCGGTCTTCTTCCGTCCGGCGAGACCGCGCCAGGCCAGATCGTCGAGCAGATCGACGGCCTCGGCGACCTCGATCCGCCCGCTGGCCAGCCGGTCGGCGATGGCCTCGCCCGCGCCGATCACGGCGACCGCGACGACGTCGAAGTTGGTGCCCGGCTCGGCGTGCTTCGCGCTGGACTCCAGGAGTTTGGCGGTCAGCTCGATGACGCGTTCGCGCGCGTTCTCGATCTCCGAGGCGAATGCCTGCTGGCCGATGGCCTGCCGGTAGAGCACCTGCCAGGAGCGGCGGTTGCGATCGACGAAGCCGAGGAAGCCCTCCAGCGCGGTGCGTACCTGCTCGTGCGGCGTGAGCAAGGGGTTCCCCGCGGGTGCGACGGATTCGATGAAGCGCATCCCCTCCCGCTGGATGCAGGCGCGGAACAGTTCGTCCTTGGAACCGTAGTACAGATACAGCATCGGCTTCGAGATCTTCGCCTCGGCGGCGATCGCGTCCATCGACGTGTCGTGGAAGCCTTTACGCGAGAAGACCTCCACGGCGGCGTCGAGCATCTGCTGCTCGCGTACCGCCCGCGGAAGCCGCTTCGTACCGCCCGCCATCCACACTCCTACCACAGGTTAATCTCATATATTACTCCAAGGTAAGTTCCGGCGGTCCGATTTGCTCACCAGTCGCCCGACTCCGCCGTGCGGCGCGCCTCAGCAGCGCGGCAACGCACCCTTGTAAGCCGCCACCCGCAACACCGACGCATCCACCTGCGCCATCGGCAGTCGTCCAGCCGACACCGCCTGCTCCAGCCGGTCGAGCACCTGCGGAACCGCGTCGGTGGTGATCCACAGGGCATTGTCCGCGCCGGCGACCAGTGCGGCTTCGACGGCGTCCGCGATCGACATCCGGCTGGTGATCGCCGCCATGCCGCCGAGATCGTCGGTGAAGATCACCCCGGAGAACGGCGCGGCGCCGTATCCGGTGCCGTCCCGCAGCAACCGCATCGCTTCCGGGCTGATGCTGGCCGGAACGTCCGGAGTGGTCAGCCCGGGCACGTCCAGGTGACCCACCATCACGCCCGCGCCCGAGCCGATCAGGTTGCGGAACGGCACCAGATCCACGTTCTGCATCTGATCCAGCGGCGGGGTGCGCACCGCTCCGGTGTGCGAGTCGCCCGAACCGGATCCGTGCCCGGGGAAGTGCTTCATCACCGTGCCGACGCCGACCTCGCGCATGGCGCGGATGTAGGCGTCCGCGTAGCGGGTGACCACGTCCGGATCGTCGGAGAAGGAGCGGTCGCCGATGACCGAGTCGTCCGGCTGGGAGCTGACGTCCACGTCGGGAGCGAAGTCCACCGTCACGCCGAGATCCTTCAGCGCGCGGCCCCTGGTCAGCGTCGCGTCGTAGAACTGCTCGGGGGTCATGGTCTGCGCCGTCTCCCGCGCCGAGGGCGCCGCGCCGATCAGGTCGCGCACCCGCGAGACGCGGCCGCCCTCCTCATCGATGGTCACCATCAGCGGCACCTTGGCCGCCTGCTTCACCTGCGCGATCTGGCCGGAGGCGAGCAGCGCCTGGTCGGTCCATCCGCCCACGAAGATGCCGCCGATCTGCTCGTTTCGCACGACGTTCGTCGCGTCGTCGGCGCCGGTGACGCCGACCGTCAGCAACTGCGCGAGCTTCTCGCGGGTGGTGAACTGCCCGAGGTACCCCGCGTTGCAGTCCGGCGGCGCCGCGCTGGTCGCGGGGATCACGGCGGTGGTCGCTTCCCGCGTGGTGGTGCTCGACGACGCCGATTCGGTGGAGCCGCCGTTCGAGCAGGCGGTCGCGACGGCGGCGAGAACGGCGAGGACGAGCAGGGGCGTCTTCCGCATAGAGGTCAACCGTACTCGTCGCGACGTGCGCGACCGCACTCGCTACGTCGCTACCGAGCAGGTAACTCACGCGCCGATATCGAATCGTTGCCCCGCGCGGGCCGTACCGGGACCCGGGAGCAACGACCAGAAATCGGGCGCTGACGATTTATGACAGATGGCGGCCCACCATCTGCCATTGTGCGGGCGCGGCTGGTTGCCCCGGATCGCAGGGCGCGGACATAGCACTGATCGACATGCGACAACCGGTCACGCGGGCGCCGGCGCCCTTCGCCGGCGGTCGTACCAGGCCGCGGAGTTGCCGCAGGCCGGGCCGCGCGGGGCGGGCCGTTTCCAGGAAGCACGTCCGGCGGGCAGTGGTGTGCGAGCCGATTGCGGAGCCGTCTACGCGGGGATGCATGACACATAAATCATGTTGCGGCGGAACCGATCCGGGTCTGGCTGCGTCCAATGAATCGACTGCCTTTATTTCGCAGGCCGGGGGGTGTCTCGTGCTCGGGGTGACACAGAACCGGTCCCGGGTGGGCAAGTCGATTCGTGTTTCGACGAAAGAGGGGGATATCCGATCAAGGTCCGCAACGATCCATCAGCTGCGCCGACGAGCCGAGTCGGTCGAACGCTCATCTTCACAGCGACCTTGACGATCGCTGTGATCACGAGCGCGCTGGCCTCCGGTTCCGCACAAGCCTCGTATCAGCCATGCACCAACTACAGGGTCACCACCCAATGGGGGAGAGTCGAAGTCGACACCAGGCCGAGGGACGGGGACCCCATCGGCAACATCGCATGGGCCATGTTCCTCAACAACATCGCCGATATACCCGGCAGGTACGACTACCAGATATTGGTCAACGGCAGGGCTATCGAGACGGATAACAGGTTCAAGGACGACAACTTTCACATGACGATCCCCCGGTATCTAGATGGGCATTACCGGTACGAGTCGGGGGACGAAATCCAGGTGATCGCTTCCCACGCCGCTGGCAAAAACCTGTATGTGACGCCAATCAACCGTTGCACTGTCCCCTACACGGCAGGATAGCTACATGAGTCAGGAGATTTCGAGGCGAGGTGCTGACCTGCTGGCGGCCGACATCGAGTCGGCTCTCGGCTTCGAGGTACACATCGACGAAACGATCCCCGAGCGTCTTCGCCGGTTGGCCGACCCACCGGGATGGCGGATCGAATTCACCGTCCCGACCTTGAGCGTCATGGTTGGCACCACCCCCGTCGAGCGCACTCCCAGCGGTGTGGCGTGCAGACTGGCCCGGGAAGTCCACGACGACGTCCTGTCCCGCAGTGGAAAGATCTGGCCCGCCGACCCCAAAGGCGGGGACCAGCCTTTGCTCCCCACTCCCGACGGGTGGCACGGGAAGGGCGGCGTCATCCCGTACGGGCAGGTCAAGACGGCGAAGGAGCCTGATCCGAGTCTCGACGGTGTGGTGCGGTGGTGGCTGCCCGACACCTACGACGGACTCATCGCCAGCCGCTCCGGCGACGTGTGGTTCTCCCTCTGGCAATACCAGGGCGACGAACAACTGATCACGCCGGGCATGCCGGTGACATGGGTCATCGGCGAAGGTCGGCACGGAAACTACAGCAAGGCAAGCGAAGTCCGGCCGGTCGAGCCGTAGCCCGGACGGCTCACCTATCCGGCCCCGCACTCCTGAAGCCGTCGGGCAGTGTGATGTACCGGCGTGTTCGGCCGGTATGCCGCCGCCGACGGCGCGGGAGGGAGGGGTCGGCCGCGCTGACGTTTGCGCAGGTCATACCGAGGAAAACGGCGGTTCGCCCGGGCCTGCGCGGGGTAATCTCGGGGTATCGCCGTGCGTCCTTCTCAGGAGGTCATCGTGCCCTGCGATCTGATGCTCATCGCCTACGACGGCTCCGAGAACGCCAAGCGCGCCATCATCTACGCCGGCCGGTTTCTCAGCGCCGACCGTGCCGTCGTGCTGACCGCCTGGGAGCCCATGGTGCGGCAGGCCGCTCGCCTGTCCGGGTTGTCGGGTGTCATGCAACCGGAATGGGTGCCGGACGACGAGATCGAGGACATCGCCTTCGTCGACGCGCGCGCCACCAATGCCGAGGGCGTGCGGCTGGCCGAGCTGGCGGGCCTGAACGCCGAGGCGCGCACCGCCGAATGCACCACCACCATCTGGAACGCCATCGTGGACTGCGCCGACGAACTGGACGTCGACATCATCGTGGCGGGCACCCGGGGCGCGACCGGCATCCGCGCGCTGCTGCACAGCAGCGTCGCCGACGCCGTCCTCAAGCATTGCCACCGTCCCGTCCTGCTCGTCCCGCCCGGCAAGGAAACCTGAGTCGCGCACCGTGAGACGTGGATCGCTCCACCGCGTCGGGGCGTCGCACCGGGGCTAGGTTGGGGTCATGGATGGGTTCCTGCTTGCTCGGGCCGACGGGGTTGTTCGGGGTCATGGGAGCCGAGCCCGCTTCGATGACGCGCGCCTGGCGCAGGCGGCGTTGCGCGCGGGTCGCGCGCCGCTGGTGGTCGGCGCGCTGCCGTTCGATCCCCGCGAGCCCGCCGCGCTGAGCGTGCCGGAGCGCGCGGTGCACACCGCGGGTCCATGGCGGCCCGCCGCACTGCCCGACCTGCCCGCGGTGCGGGTGGTGACCGAGATACCCAGCCCCGCCGAGCACGTGGCGCGGGTGACGAAACTGGTCGAGCAGCTGAACGATCCCGCGCAACCCCTGCGCAAGGTGGTCGCGGCGCGGTCGGTGCTGGCCGAGGCGCAGGCCGCGCTCGACCCGGAAGTCGTCGCCGGACACCTGCTGACCAGGCATCCGCACGCGAACGTCTTCGCGGTCGACCTCACTGCGGCCGGGCGACCCGGCGCGACGCTGGTGGGCGCGACGCCCGAAGTGCTGATCGCCCGGCAGGGCGACCTGGTGACGCTGCGCCCGCTGGCGGGCACCGCGCCGCGGCGGGCCGACCCGGAGGCCGATGCCGCGCAGGCCCGGGAATTGCTGGCCAGTACCAAGAACCGCGATGAGCACGCGTTCGTCATCGACTGGATCCGGGAGCGGCTCGGGCCGGTCTGCGCCGAGCTGTCGATCCCGCGGAGCCCGGAGCTGGTCAGCACCCACGAGGTGTGGCACCTGGCGACGCCGATCACCGGACGCCTGCGCGACCCCGCGATCACCGCGCTCGACCTGGCGCTCCTGCTGCACCCCACGCCCGCGGTCTGCGGCACACCCACCGAGCCGGCCTTGGAGACCATCACGCGGATCGAGGACGACCGCGGGTTCTACGGAGGCGCCGTCGGCTGGTGTGACGCGGAGGGCGACGGCGCCTGGGTGGTCGCCATCCGCTGCGCGGAGCTCTCGCCCGACGGCCGGACGGTGCGGGCGTACGCGGGCGGCGGCATCGTCGCGGCCTCCGACCCGCAGGCGGAACTCGACGAGACCACCGCGAAATTGCGCACCCTGCTCGGCGCGCTGCACTGCGCTCTCCCTACCCAGTGACGCGTCCGTTTCCGGGTCATCGCCGCGTGCTCGGCGGCGATCCGGGGAAGAATCCGCGGCCTGAACGCATACAAATACCGGACGTCCTGCTAGGTTGGCCGGGAACGTGCCTGCATCGACGTATTGGAGTGCCGCGATGAAGTTTGCTGTCCCGGGTGTTGCGAGTGCTGTCGCGGGCGCCGTGCTGGGCGTGCTCAGCGTCTTCCTCATCACCCTCGCGGTCCAGCAGAACTCGCGGCCGGAGATCGATCGCAGCGGCGACAAGGACTCCTCGCTGCTGAACAACGTTGAGTACGGCAGCCGCTGACCCGCTGACCTCCGCTTCACCCGCCGACTCGCTCGGATCGTCCGCGGCGCCGGGGCAGCACAGCACCGCACCGCTGGGCAGACGTTGGTTCGCCGCGACCGTCGTCGTGGCGTTCCTGCTCACCTTCGTGCAGGCGCCCGGACTCACGGTCGCCGACACGAAATACGACCTGGCGCAGAATCCGCTCGGCTTCCTCGAACGCGCGAGCCATCTGTGGAGCAGCCAGGCGCCGATGGGCCAGGTGCAGAACCAGGCCTACGGTTATTTCTTCCCACACGGCGCGTTCTTCTCGCTCGGCCATCTGCTGGGCGTGCCCGCCTGGATGACGCAACGGATCTGGTGGGCACTGCTGCTGCTCGCCGGATTCTGGGGAATCGTTCGCCTGTGCGAGGCGCTGGGCATCGGCACGCGGGGGTCGCGCGTCGTCGCCGCGCTCGCGTTCGCCCTGTCGCCGCGGGTCCTGACCACCGTCGGGTCGATCTCCTCGGAGACGCTGCCGATGATGCTGGCGCCGTGGGTGCTGCTCGCGCCCGCCGCGCTCGGCGTCGCCGGGCACGCCCGGCGACGGGGCGGGGCCGCATCGCCCGCGGGCAGTGCCCTGGCGCTCGCGCTGATGGGCTCGGTCAACGCGGTCGCGACGGTGGCCGCATTCCTGCCCGCGCTGCTGTGGTGGGGCTCCTATCGGCCGGACCGCAGGTGGTGGCGCTTCACCGCGGCCTGGATTCCGCTGCTGGTGCTGGCCACGTTCTGGTGGGCGGTGCCGCTGCTGCTGCTCGGCAAGGTGAGCCCGCCGTTCCTGGACTACATCGAGTCGTCGGGGGTGACCACGCAGTGGGCCTCGCTCGGCGAGGTGCTGCGCGGCACCGACAGCTGGACGCCGTTCGTCTCGCCGGAACGCATCGCGGGCGCGGTGCTGGTGACCCAGCCCGCCGCGGTGCTCGCGACCGGGCTGGTGGCGGCGGCGGGTATGGCGGGCCTGGCCCTGCGGTCCATGCCGTACCGGGGCAGGCTCGTGCTGATCCTGTGCGTCGGGCTGGTCGGCATCTGCGCCGGGTTCGTCGGTGAGCTGGGCGGACCGTTCGCGGAGTCGGTGCGCGTCTTCCTGGACTCCGACGGCGCCCCTCTGCGCAACGTGCACAAGCTGGAGCCGCTGATCCGCATCCCGCTCGTGCTGGGGCTGGCGCAACTGCTCGCGCGGGTTCCGCTGCCCGCGTCCGTGCCGTGGAAGGTCTGGCGCGGCGCGTTCGCGCACCCGGAGCGCGACCGCGCGGTCGCCGTCGCGGCGCTGATCCTGACCGCGCTGGCCCTGTCCACCTCGCTGGCCTGGACCGGCAAGCTCGCGCCGCGTGGCGCCTACGACCGGGTGCCCGAGTACTGGCAGCAGACCGCGGAGTGGCTGAAGGACAATGCCGCCGACACCCGCGCCCTGGTCGTGCCGGGCGCGCCCTTCGGCAGCCAGGTCTGGGGCCTCACGCGCGACGAACCGCTGCAAGCGCTGGCCGAGACGCCGTGGGCGATCCGCGACGCGGTGCCGCTGAATCCGCCCGGCACCATTCGCGCGATGGACTCCGTGCAGCGGCTCATCGCCGACGGCAGACCGTCGGCGGGGCTGGCCGCGACGCTGAGCGCGCAGGGCATCGGCGTCGTCGTCCTGCGCAACGACCTCGATCCGGAGACCTCGCGCTCGACCCGGCCGATGCTGGCCCACCAGGCGCTCGACGGATCGCCCGGCCTGCGCAAGGTGGCCGAGTTCGGCAACCCGATCGAATCGGTGGTGATCGCCGACGGCCTGGTCGCCGACGGTGACCTGCGCCCGCCGTATCGGGCGGTCGAGATCTACCGGGTGGACGCACCGGGACCGGGAACGCCCGCCGAGGTTCGCGGCGGCACCGGCGCGCCGAAGGCGTTCCCCGGCGCGTACACCGTCCCGCTCGGCGAAGTCCCGGTGGTGCAGGGCGGACCCGAGGTATTGGAGCGGATGCGCCGCGATCCCGGCCCGGCCCGCACGCCCGCGCTGCTCGCCGCCGACGCGACCAGGGCCGGGCTGCCGCTAGGTCCGGTGACCGTCACGGACACGCCGATGGATCGCGAAGCCGATTTCGGCCGGGTGGACAACCACAACTCGGCTCTGCGTGCCCCCGACGACGCTCGCCGCACCTTCAACCTGGTGCCCGACTATCCGGTGCCCGGCGCCGAGTTGGTGCGCGGCGAATGGTCCGGCGCCACGATCACCGCGTCGAGTTCGGCCGCGGACGCCACCCAGCTCGGCGGCTCCGCGCCGGGCAGTTCGACCGCGGCCGTCGTGGACGGCGATCCGGCCACCGCGTGGATCAGCAACGGCACCGAGCACGCGCTCGGGCAGTGGCTGCGGCTCGATCTCGACCGTCCGATCCAAGCCGGGCAGCTGAACCTGACCACGAGTTCGGCCGCCATCGGCGACCCGGTCAAATGGATCGAGGTGCGCACCGCGAACGGCACCGTCTCGGTCCGGGTGTCCGAACCCGGTGCGCCGGTTTCGGTCTCGCTTCCCGCCGGCCGCACCGAATGGCTGACCATCACCGCCATTCGCACCGAGAACGGTTCCGGTGGAGGGCAATTCGGTATCAGCGAACTCGCGCTGGACGACTATTCGATACGGAACGCGCCGGTCCGCGTCGACATCCGCCACCGCACCGTGGTGCCGTCCGCTCCGGCGGGCGCGCAGCTGAGCGGCTGGGATCTCGGTCAGGAATTCCCTGGCCGCAGCGCCTGTTTCGACGCGCCCGACCGGGTGCGTTGCAGCAAAGGTCTCGCCTTGGCGCCGGAGGAACCCGGTACGTATCAGCGCACGCTGACCGTCCCGGAACCGATGTCGGTCGCCCCGGAGCTGACCGTCCGCACCAGGCAGGGCCCGGCCTTGGAGGCGCTGCTCACCGACCACGCCCGGCCGGTGGCGCGGGGCAAGGCCGACGTCGGCGACTTGCGGGGGGCCGCTTTCGCCGCGACCGACGGCGATCCGCGCACCAGCTGGACCGCGCCGGAGAACTCGGTCCGCGAACCGACCGGCGGCAGGCCGACGCTCACCCTCGAGCTGCCCGAGCCCACCCTGGTGACCGGCCTCGAGTTGACCCCATCCCTCGGCGGCCTGCCCGCGGCGCCCACCTCGGTGACGGTGAACCTGGGTGACGGTCCGCAGGTGCGGGAGCTGGACGACGACGGACCGGGCACGCCCACACGGATCTCCCTGCACCCCACCGTGACCGACCGCATCGAACTCAGCATGCGCACGTGGCGGCCGGTGCTGGACAAGACCGCGCTCGGCTTCGTGCAGACCCAGCCGCCCGGCCTGGCGGAGGTGACGGTGCTGGGGCCGGACTATCCCGCGGCGGCTCCGCTGGACCGCGAGCTCACCGTCCCGTGCGAGCTGGGGCCGACGATCGACGCGGGCGGGCGGACCCTGCGCACCACGGTCACCGCCACCGTCGGCGAATTGCGCTCCGGCGCACCCGTTCCCGCCCGGGTCTGCGCCGACGACGCGACCGGGGCGCCTGGCGAGCTCGCGTTGCCGGAGGGCCGGGCCGACGTGGCGGTCGGGCCGACCGACCTGTTCTTCGTCGATCGGCTGCGCTTGCACCGAAGCGGGACGGAAGCCGATGCCGCGACGGGGTCGGACACGGGCACCCGGCTGCTCGTGCTGCCGTTGAGCACCAACGTCGGGTGGCGCGCGACCAGCGCGGACGGGCGGATTCTCGACCCCGTGGTGGTCGACGGCTGGCAGCAAGGCTGGCTGCTGCCCGCCGATGCCACCGGCCCGGTGACGATCGCCTTCCCGGTCGACCGGTGGTACCGCCTCGCCATCTTCGGCGGCCTGCTGCTGCTCCTGCCGCTCATAGTGCTGGCCGTCCCCCGTCGCACGCGGCCGGACGCCGCCCGGGCCGAGCCGGACGGAGCGGAGCCGGAGGGGCCCGCCGACCGGCTGGAATCGAGCGCGGCAGTGCCCGGCACCTGGGGCAGGCGCTGGATGGGCGCGGTAGGACTCACCGGGGCGGCCACCTTGATCGCCGGCCCGGTGGGCGCCGCCGGCACGGTGATCGCCTTGGCCGCGACCCGGTTCACGCCGTATGTCACCGCGCGTGTGCTCGTCGTCGTGGCTGGGGTGGGCACCACCCTCTCCGCCGCGGCCCTGTCCAAAGGCCCTTGGCGCTCACCGGACGGATATATGGGCGGATCGGTGCTGGTGCAGCTGCCCGCCCTGCTCGCGATCATCGCGGTGGGCATCGCGGCGCTGCCGTCGTCGAAACGCGCCGATCGGCCCCGAGCGAGCCGGTCCGACGACTCCCATTCCGGCGCGCCCGAGCACTGACCGCGCACCGGCCGCCCGCCCCGGCCCGCGCGGATACGCGGCGTCGCCGCTCGACTGGACGCGCATTCGCCGTGCGCCGCAAGAGCACTCGTTGCTAACGTGACCCCGCGTGAACACCTGTGCCGAATGTGGTTTCGTCTACGACTTGGCTTCGGCGGCCGACGTGCCGTCGCTGGCGCGGGAGCACGCAGTGGAATACGCCGACCTGCTCGGCGCCGACAGCGCCAAGTTACGCGAGCGCGGCAAGCCCGATGTCTGGTCGCCGCTGGAGTACGCCTGCCACGTGCGCGATGTGCTGCTGGCGCAACGCGAGCGGGTGCTGGCCGCGCGCCGTTCGGACAACCCGTCCGCCACGCCGATGGGCCGGGACGAGCGCGTCGAGCACGACGGGTACGCCGAGCAGAATCCCGCGGACGTCGCACGCCAGATCCGCGACGCCGCTCTGATGTTCGCCAACGTGCTCGAGCGCCTCGGCGACGACGACTGGGAGCGGACCCTCGGCTTCCCCTACCCGGAGCCCGCGGATCGTTCCCTGCGCTGGCTCGCGGTGCACACCCTGCACGAACTGCGCCACCACCTGCTGGACATCCACCGGCAGCTCGACGACTGAGCTCGCGGCCGCCGATCAGGGCGCGGGTTCGGGTTCGGGGCTTCGCCGCACCCGGTCCCGGCGCCGCACCCAGCGCCGCACCGGCTCCTCCACCAGTGCGTAACTGGCCGCCGCGACCGGCAGCGTGATGGCGATCGTGAGGACCAGGACGTAGCCGAAGTCCCCTTGGAACGGCAGCAGGCCGAAGACCGGGAACACGATCGACAGCACCGCGAGGTGCCAGATGAAGAGCCCGTAGGACCACCGTCCGAGCGTCGCGGCCACCGGCGACTCCAGCCAGCGGTGGCCCCGCGCCGCCGGGTCCCGCAGCACCAGCGGCGCGAGCAACGCGAATCCGATGATCGCGCCGAGGCCCATCTTCACCACGTACTGCCAGGGTTCGGCTCGGGTCAACCCGGCGGGACCGGCCAGATCGGTCGCGGCGAGCAGGAAGGCAGCCCCCGCGACCGTCCACATCAGTGGCTGATTCGCGCCGACTTTCCACCAGCGTGATAGCCGTACGCTATGTTCGGCGAGCTCCGCGAGGATCATGCCCCCGGCGAACCAGGGCAGGTAGCCGGGCAGCCAGTTGTCGGCGTGGATCGCGTCGGGAGTCGGCACCGGAATCAGGTTCCAGCCGAGACTGAGCAGAGCGACGAGGAGCAGCACGGGCACTCGCCACCGCGCCGCGGGTCCGCGCAGGCGCACCAGCGCGAAGGCCAGTACGGGCAGCACCAGATAGAAGGCGACCTCCACCGCGAGACTCCACATCTGGGTGAGGCCGTCGGTGAGCGTCAGGGGTACGTATATCTGCCACAGCGCCAGGTTCGAAACCCACACCCGCAGACCCGCGGTCCCGGACGCGCCGGGCAGCAGCACCAGGACCGCGCACACCACGACCCAGTACGCGGGCAGGATGCGCGCGGCACGATGACGCAGGTAGTAGCCGACCGGCGGGGCGGTGTCGAGCCCGCGCGCGGCCGCGGCGTGCGGGCGCCACAGCAGGAACCCGGACAGTGCGAAGAACACGGCCACCGCCATGTCGAACCGACCCCACACCCGGCCGATGACCGGCGTGCCCGAGGCGCCCGTCTGGAACGCGACGTGGGTCAGCAGCACGCCGAGCGCCGCCATTCCGCGCATGCCTTCCAAGGCCGGCACGAAGGCGCGCGGGCGCACCCGTTCGGTCGCGGGGGCGGCGGTGGGCAGGGTCGCTGTCATCGGGCTCCAGTCTGCCTTGACGAATCCACAGTTGATAACCCGACGTTTCAGATTTCGCGCTAGACTCGGGCGATTTCTCGGCCGTTTCGGCCTCGACGGCGCATGGTACGACATCGGACTGTTAGTGTCGGGGCTCACGAGTGCCGCGGCATGCCCGCAGTACTCGCCGGAGCGACCTGTGTTCTACGACGAGGAGAGTTTGCATGGCACTGAGTGCCGGTACCAGAAGGACGGTGGCCTGCCTGCTCGTGGGTCTCGGCGCGTTGCTGATCGTCGCCGCAATCATGATCCCGACCTACACCGTCGACAAGCTGGCGAAAACTCCCCTCGACCTGGAGATCACCACGATCGCCACGAACCAGCAGGGCGAGGACAGCCTGGTGCTCGACTCCAAGTCGCTCACCGCTCCGGAGGGATCGGCGAAGGTCGACACCAACGTACCGCTGGTCTCGCAGCGCTTCCTCACCGTCGAGGATCCGGCCGACGCCGAACAGATGACGGTGCAGGCGGGCCAGACGCTGCGGCGCATCGACAAGCAGGGCGACACCGGCCTGCTCACCGCGACCATCGACCGGGTGACCATCGACCGGGTGACCGGCGAGCCGGTCGCCAAGGAGCCGAACGGCTCCATCGCGGTGACCACGAACCCGCAGGGTGAGAGCATCGCCGAGCCGGTGCAGCACACCGGTCTGCAGTACCGGTTCCCGATCGGCACCGAGAAGAAGACCTACCCGTACTTCGACCTCAACGTGCGCAAGAGCTTCGACGCCAACTTCATCGAAGAGACCGAGATCAACAACACGAAGGTCTACCACTTCCAGATGTCGGTGCCCGCCACCAGCCTGTGGGACGTCGTCCAGGCGCCGACCAACCGGCTGAGCCTGCCCGCCGCCAAGTGGGGCGTCGAGGGCGGCGAGGCCCCGGTGACCATGACCCGCTACTACACCAACACCCGTGACCTGTGGGTGGAACCGGAGACGGGCACGGTCGTCAAGGGCGGCGAGGCGCTGCACCTCTACTACTCGCGCACCGCGGACAAGCCGGAGGTCACCGCGCTGAAGTCGCACATCGTGTTCGACGAGAACACGATCGAGTCGCAGCTCGCGGTGGCGAAGGAGAACATCGACAAGCTGTCGCTGTACGGCCGGGTGATGCCGATCATCCTGGGCGTTCTCGGCGTGATCGCGCTCATCGTGGGTGTGGTCCTCGGCATTCGCGGCGGCTCGGCTCCGACGCCGGCGCGGGCGGGCGGCGCTCCGGGCCAGCGTCCGAGCGGCGCGGCTCCCGCCGGTCCCGCCCCGCGCGTCAACCGTGGCGCCGACGACGCGCCGACCGAACAGATCCGGATCAACAAAGAACCCTGATCGAGCGCACTCGACTTCGGCTCCCCTGCCTTCCGGCAGGGGAGCCGAAGTCGTTTTCGGGGTCCGCTACTGCTCGGCGAGCGGATAGGCGACCGGATGGCGCGGCTGATACAGCAGAATCGTGCCCGCGCCCGGCACGCGCAGATCCACGCAGCGGCCGAAGCCCCGCTCGGCGACCTCGCCCTCGAACCGCGCGCCACGCGCGGCCAGATCGGCCATCGTTCGATCCAGGTCGTCGCACATCAGCGAGATCTCGTGACGCGGTGGACCTTCGGTGGGGTGAACGCCGAGTTCGCTCGGGCCGGTCGCGAACAACAGCCAGCCGTCGTGGGCGTCCAGGTTCGGCCAGTGCAGGACGTCGCGGAAGAACGCGCGGGCCGCGTCCGGATCGTCCGCGTAGACCAGGGTGTGCACCGCGGTGATCATGGAACGATCGTAGGCGGCGCCGGGTCAGCCGACCGGGCGCAGCGGTTCCGGCCGCGTCGTGCGGGACGCCGCGCGCAGCACGATGACGGCGACCACGACCGTGGTGGTGGCCGCGACCGACACGGCCGTGGTGATCAGCGCGGGAATCGAGCGGGCCAGCGACAGCATCAGAATGACTTCGACGGCCAGCCCCAGCCAGGCGACCAGCGCCAGGGACGTGCGGTCGACGGCGATAGCCGACAGCACCGCGCCTTGCAGCACGGCCAGCAGCGCGCCGTGCAACGCGAACAGCCACAGCAGCCCTTGGATCGGGGCATAGTCCTCGCCCGCCAGCAGCGGGGCGAGCGGCGCGGCGAGCGCGGCCCCGAGCACCGCGATGAGGCCGATTCCGCTGAGCACCGCCAGCGCCGACCGGATCGCGCTCGCGGAGTGCGCGGGCTGCGCCATCCGCGGGTAGAGCACCACACCGACCGCCTGCGGCAGCCAGAAGGCGATCTTGGTGGCGATCGTGCCGAGGGCATAGCGGCTGGCGTCCACGTCGTCGAGCACGATCCGGACCACGATCAGGTCCGCCGACGACAGCGCCATCATGGCCGCCTGCACCTGGGCGGCCCGCAGGACCGGCAGCACGCCGGGGGCCGCGGCGACCTCGCCCGGCTCGAGGGCGCGGGCACGCGCGGACGGCGCACCGGCGACGAGCCTGGCCAGTAACGCCGCCGCCGCGATCCCACCGGCCGCCGCCCACAAGGCGAGCGTCGCGCCGCCGCCCAGCGCGAGGATCACCAGCGCGGGCGCTACCCGGGCGATCCCGGCGGCGCCGAGCACCGTGCCCAACGCCCGGAACCGCTTGCCGCCCTGCAACACACCCTGTTCACCGGACAACAGCACCAGCGCGGGCGCCGCACCCAGCGCCGCCGCGGTGGCGGCCACCCCGACGTTCAGCGTGACGGCCACCAGGGGCACCAGCACCGCGGCCACCAGGGCGACGATCACGGCGCAGCGCCACTGGAGCCCGCGCAGCGCCGCCGAACCCGCGCCGCGCACGAGTTCCCTGGCCACCACGTTCTGCAACGCCAGCGCGGGCACCGCGCACAACAGCTGCACCGCGAGCAGACTCGCGAACTCGCTGTAGCCGGTGACCCCCAGCCAGCGTCCGGCCAGCAGCTGCAACAGATACCCGGCGACGTTCGCGGTCATCGCACCGGCCGTCACCCACGTCAGATCCGCCACCACAGGAAACCGACGGACAGCAGACACGCGCCCATCGTCCCACCCGCGCGGGCCGTCGCCCGTTCCGCCCCGCCGGAGCCGACACCGAGCCCGGAGACATCGCCGCCGAACCCGCTGGCTCCGCGGTGGCGCGAATCGGGACGTACAGTGCTCAGGCGTGAGTGGGAGCGGTCGAGACCGAGCGGTGGCTGCGGCATACAGCGCGGCCGGGGTGCTGCTGGTTACCGCCCCCTTGCCGGCGCCGGGCTACCTGCTCTTGCGGGACGCGGTGAGCACGCCGCGCAGTTATCCGACCGACTCGGCGCTGGGTCTAGGCGACGCGGCGCCCCGGGCGGTGCCGCAGGACGCGCTGCTGGCCGTGCTGTCGGCGTTCATCGACGGCGGGCTGCTGGTCAAAGCGATTCTCCTCGTCGCGCTCTGGGCCGCGGCGTACGGGGCGGCTGCGCTCGCGCGTGAACTCCTGCGCGCGTCGCTCGGCCCGCAGCTGGTCGCCGCGACGGTCGCGCTGTGGAATCCGTACGTGGCCGAGCGGCTGCTCCAGGGGCACTGGAGCTTGCTGGCCGGATATGCCGCGCTGCCGTGGACGGCGCTGGCCGCCCACCGCCTCCGAACGACGGCCACGGTGCGGCGACGCCGACGCCTGCTGTCGAACACACCGGCGAATCCCCCGAACGACCTGCTCGAACCGTCTGAACCGTGGGAAGCCGACCACTTCGAGCACGCCCCACCGACCGGCGGCACCGAAATTCGCGAGGAGGCCGCACCAACCGACCGAGCCGGATCACCGCTGGGTGCACCCGCCTCGGCAGACCGCACCGGCGAAGTCGCCGCGGCTGACGCCGCCGAGTCCCGCAGCATCGGAATACCGCTGGAAACGCCCGGTTCCTCGGGCACTCCCGACGTCGCGCCAGCCGATCCGATAGAGCCTTCCCGCTCCGCACCGACCAGTGCGGCGGGCAAAGGAGGGACGGATCGCCCCAGTGTCACGGCGGCACAGCGCACACCCATCCGAACCGCATCCACTTGGGCGGCCCTCGCCGGATCGCTCGCCGCGGCCGGGCTCACCCCTACCGGGGCGCTGCTGGCGGGCGCGACCGCGTTCGCCTTGGTCCAGCGGCGCCAACTTCTTGGGACGCTCGTCCTCTGGCTCGCCGCCTCGGCGCCATGGCTGGCCGCGACCGTGCTGTCGGGCTCAGGTGCGGAACCATCCGATCCAGCGGGCATCGCGGCCTTCGCCGCACGGGCCGAGCCCGGTCTCGGCACGCTGGGCAGCCTGGCCGGCCTCGGCGGGATCTGGAACGCCGAGGCGGTGCCCGATTCGCGCACCACACCATTGGCTGTGATCGGCACCGTGGCGCTGCTGGCGATCGTCGCGCTGGGTCTGCGCGCCGTGGCCACCGGTGGCGCCGATCCGGACAATCGGCACGCCCGCCGCGCGTTGCTGCTGCTCGCCGCCGCCGCGATCCTGCTTCCCGCGCTCGGCGCGACGGCGGGAGGCATGGCAGTCATGGAATGGCTGGTCGCCCACGTGCCCGGCGCGGGCCTGCTGCGGGACACCCAGAAGTACGTGGCCCTGGCTATGCCCGCCTACGTCCTGTGCGCAGCGGCTGGATGCGCGGTGACGGCTCGGCGTCTCTCATCCGGATATCGCAACGCCTCAGCGGACCGGCGCGTGACGGCGCACCCCGCCGTCACGTCCACGGTCGCGGTGCTATTCGTCGCGCTTCTGGTTCTGCCGTTGTACGACCTGGCCTGGGGCGTCGGTGGAGCTGTTCGCCCCGTGCACTACCCCGCCGGCTGGCAGCAGGTCGCCGCCCGGATCGACGGTCCAGGCGACGTCGCGGTGCTTCCGGGCGGGATGTTCCGCAAGTTCCGTTACAGCGGCGCCGCACCGGTGCTCGATCCGGCGCCGCGCATGCTTCCCAACGACGTCCTGCAGACCGGCGAACTGCCCGTGCGCGGCCGTACGGTGTCGGGCGAAGGCACCCGCGCCAGCGAGGTGGAGAACCTCCTGTTGCACGGCGGCTCGCCCGCAGAGCTGGCCCGCCTCGGGGTGGGCTGGGTCCTGGTCGAACGAACCACCCCCGGCCCGCTCGGCGAATCGGCATCCACGCTCGCTCGGCTCGAACAGGCCTATGAAGATGCCGATCTCGCGCTGTATCGCGTGCCCGGCGCCGTCGAACGCGGTCGATCGACGACCGCGCACCGCTGGACCGCCGCAGCGGCCCACCTTTTCTGGGCAGCGTTGCTCGTCGCGGGCCCGCTCGCCGCTCTCGGCACACGTGCACGATTCCGCCGGACACCGCGGACGTGACGCACACCGCCCGCCGCACACTCCAGCTGGTCGAGCGCCGACTGCTCACCTAACGCCGCCGCGCCCAGCACCTGCCGTCGCGTCTGCCCCAGGCTCCCCGCGACCCGATCGAGTGGTGACCGCCCCGGCGTAGAGCGCGACCAGCCGGCGCCGCTCCACCGCCGCCTGCTGCGCGGCCAGGCGGTCCAGCTCGGGTCCGCAGCTCAGGGCACATGCGGCAGCACATCTCGAGCGATACCGGGCGCGGGGCCACTTCCTGGCCGACGACGGAATCACCGAACTCGCGGAGGTGGTGGACGCGCTACGGGGCGTCAGGCCGTAGTGATTCGTCGGTGCACAGCCCCATGCTCCGCTGCGGAGTCACCTCGGGAACCTCGGGCCGCCTCGGCGACAGGTCATGCGGTCGCTGAACCACGATGGGGAAACCGCTGCGCGAAAGGCCGACCGCAATCGGCGACGTTTCAGTCGACCGTCCGGGGCGCGAGCAATCCGCTCGTGTGCTCCCCTCGTGCGGCCGCGGCCAGCACTTCGTACACACCGTTCCCGGTCTGCTCCCAGGAGAACTCCCGGGCGCGTGCGCGCGCCTTCTCACCCATGACCGTGCGCGCGCCGGGATCGTCCAGCAGATCGCCCACGGCATCGGCCAGCTGGGCGACGTCGTCGACCAGGATGCCGGTGGCGCCGTCGACGATGGAATCGGTGAGGCCGCGCGAGCTTCGGTAACCGACCGTCGGCACGCCGTGCTGGGCGGCCTCGATCACCGCGAGCCCCCATCCCTCTTTCCGGGAAGGCAGCACATGCACCCACGCGCGGGCCAGGAGTTCGTGCTTGCGGCGCTCGTCCACGTGCCCGTGGAAGGTGACGGCGTCGGCGATGCCGAGTGCACGGGCGTTGTCCCGCAGGTTGTCCGCCCACCAGCCGTCGCCGATCACGTCGAGGCGCAGACCCGGTACGCGGTCGCGCAGCCGGGCCACGGCCGCGAGCGCGTCCTCGATCTGCTTGTGCGGCACCAGACGCGAGAGAACCACGACAGTAGGTGCGGCATTGCGGGTTTCCGCCGCGCCGGTGGGCGCGTCGAGTGGAACAGGTTCAGCGCCGTTGCGCACCACCGCGATTCGCGAACGGTCCACACCGAGCGTGGCCAACTCCTCCGCCGACGGCAGCGAAACGGTCAGATATTGATTGCGCCGATGCACGCGGGGCGACAGCCGCGACTCGATCCACCAGCCGATACGGCCGACCAGTCGGCCCGCCACCGGCCACTGCTCCCGGTGGCCGTGGTGCACCAGCACCACCGACGGCGCGGCGGTGACGACGGTGGCGAAGAACGGGATGCCGTTCTGGGTGTCGATCACCGCGTCCGGCCGCACGCCGCGCAACGGGCCGAGTCCGATCCTGCCGAGCAGCAGCGCCGCGAGCGCTCGCGGATACACCGTGTAGCGTCCGCCCGCTCTGCTGATATCGATGCCGTCGACGCGTTCCCGCCGCGGCGCTCCCGGGTAGCCGGCGGTGCGCAGCGTGACCTTGACCCCGCGGGCCGCGAGCTGCGCGCCGACCTGCTCGAGGTACCGCTCGCTGCCGCCGCCCTGCGGGTGCCCGGTGTCACGCCAGCAGAGCAGGAGGACTTCGCGCACGGTGGAGCTTCTCTCGGTCAGTAGGTCCCGGTGGGAACGCCGGATGTCGCGCTACACCCTAACCCGAGCACCCGCCCGAGATGCCCAGCATCGGGGTTGTGCGAAACTCGGCGCCGTGCTCGAAGCCGAAAAGACGCCGACGCGCAGCAGCTCGCTCCGGTTCGCCCGCCGGGCGACCCTGCGCCGGTCGCTGCGACTGCTCGGCAGTTTCCGGTTCGAGCAGACCGACCCGGCGCTGTTCTACGGGGGTCTGGCCGCCGACAGCGCGGCGATGATCGGCGACTTCTACGCCGACCTCACCGGCCGGTCGCTGCAGGGTGCGACGATCCTGGACGTGGGTGGCGGGCCGGGCTACTTCGCGGACGAGTTCGCCCGCACGGGCGCGCGCTACCTCCCGGTCGAGCCCGACCCCACGGAGATGCACGCCGCGGGGCTCTCGGTCGCGGGCGCGGTCCGCGGGTCCGGGATGGCACTGCCGTTCCGTGACGACGCGGTGGACATCTGTTTCTCATCGAACGTCGCCGAGCACGTCTCGAAACCGTGGCTGATGGCCGACGAGATGGTGCGGGTGACCAGGCCGGGCGGGTTGATCGTGCTGTCCTACACGGTGTGGCACGGCCCGTTCGGCGGGCACGAGACCGGACCGTGGCACTACCTGGGTGGCGAGTACGCCGCGCGGCGGTATCGGCGCAAGCACGGGCGGGAACCCAAGAACAGGTTCGGCACGTCGCTGTTCGCGGTGCGGGCCGCGGATGGATTGCGCTGGGCGGCAGGCACTCCGGCGGAGGTGCACACGGTGTTTCCGCGCTACCACCCCCGCTGGGCGTGGTGGTTGGTCCGGGTGCCTATGGTACGCGAGCTACTTGTTAGCAATCTGGTTGTGGTGGCAACCAAAAGTTAGCCGAGGTAAGGCTCCAGCCATCCGCGGCGCCAGTGCCGCTTTCCGCACGGGGCATGCACGGGCTCGCTCCACGGCGATTCGCGCATCGCCAACCCGACGGTCTCGAGCGTGGTGAGGCCGACCAGGTCGGCCAGCATTCCGACGGCGGCGACCGCCTCCGCGGCCTGCATAGCCGCCGTCGCCTGCTCGATCGTCAGGGTGCGGCCGGGTAGGAAGGAGACCACCCACCCGCCGCTGCCGACACACTTAGCCTGATGCTCGGTTTGATCACTGGTCATCAGCGACCGGCCGATCACTTGCACCGCCATGACTCGGACTCCCCAGTTTGCGGTAACGATTGGGTAATGGAGCGAGCTGATATGTCGCTACAGCATCCCCCTTCCAGCAACAGAACGCAATAGTGCGTTCTGCGAAAAGCGAACCGAGAGGTCGGGATTCACACTGGCCAGAGCCTCGAGGGCACGGAAAACTGAAACAGGTTACAGACAGAAGCCGGGCAAAACTGTAACGTGTTCTCATGCATTACGACAGCTTGTTCATCGGCAGCCGCTGGACCGCGCCAGCCACCGACGAGCGCATCCAGGTCATCTCGCCGGCCACGGTCGAGCCGGTGGGCAGCGTCCCCGCGGTGAGCCGGGCCGACGTCGACGCCGCGGTCGCCGCGGCCAGGCACGCCTTCGACCACGGCCCGTGGCCCGCCACACCGCCGAAGGAGCGCGCCGAAGTGCTCACCCGCGCGGCGCGGCTGATCGAACAGCGCTCCGCGGACCTGCTCGCCGCGCTGACCGCCGAGGTCGGCGCGCCGCAGATGATCGCGATGACCCTGAACCAGCTCCCCGCGGTCGCCGCGCTGGACGCCTACGCGGCCCTGGCCGAGTCCTTCCCCTGGCAGGAGACCCGGGTGGGCGGATTCGGCACCACGCGCGTCACGCGCGAGCCGCGCGGCGTCGTCGCGGCGGTGACCGCGTGGAACGTTCCGCTGTTCCTCGCGGTCAACAAGCTCGCGCCCGCCCTGCTGGCCGGCTGCACCGTGGTCTTGAAGCCCGCCCCGCTGACGCCGATCACGGCCAACCTGGTGGCCGATATCTTCACCGAGGCCGGAGTGCCCGAAGGCGTGCTCTCGGTCCTGCCCGCCGAGCCCGACGCGGCCGAGTACCTCGTCTCGCATCCCGGCGTGGACAAGGTGACCTTCACCGGAAGCACCGCGGTCGGCCGGAAGATCGGCGCCATCGCCACCGGTCAGCTCAAGAGCGTCTCGCTGGAACTCGGCGGCAAGTCGGCGGCGATCCTGTTGCCCGATATGGACGTGGCGGCCGGCATCCCGGTGCTCGCGTTCTCCGGCCTGATGAACAGTGGCCAGGGCTGCGTCGCGCAGACCCGCATCCTGGCCCCGCGCAGCCGATACGACGAAATCCTCGACGCGCTGGTCGAACACGTGAAGACGATGAAGGTGGGCGACCCGAACGACCCCAGCGTGCAGCTGGGCCCGCTGATCTCCGAAGGCCAGCGCGATCGGGTGGAGGGCTACATCGCCAAGGGGAAGGCCGAAGGCGCGCGCCTGGTGCTCGGCGGCGGCCGCCCGGAGGGGCTGGACCGGGGTTGGTTCGTCGAGCCGACGATCTTCGCCGACGTGGACAACAAGTCGGCCATCGCCCAGGAGGAGATCTTCGGGCCGGTGCTGTCGGTGATCCCGTACGAGACCGAGGACGAGGCCGTGGCCATCGCGAACGACTCCGTCTACGGCCTCGCGGGCTCGGTATGGACGACCGACATCGAGCACGGCGCCGAGATCGCGGCGCGGGTGCGCACCGGCACCTACGCTATCAATTGGTATGCCTTCGACCCGACTTCACCGTTCGGCGGCTACAAGGCCTCCGGGCTCGGACGCGAGAACGGCCCGGAGGGTCTCGATTCGTTCTGCGAGCAGAAGTCGCTGCTCATGCCGCTCGGCTGGACCGGGTGATCACTCCGGTGGCATGACCACCCGCAGCAGCGGCGCACGGTTGCCGTAACGCCGGGTTGGCGCGTCGACGATCTCGACGCGCCAACCCGGCGGCAGCACTGCGCGCAGCCGCCCCGCGACCCGGCGCAGCGGGGTGCTCGCGGTCGCGAATTCGAATTCGGCCACCGTGGGGGCAAGGGACGTCGCCGTCTCCAGATCGGCCATGCTCCATCCACCTCTCGCGTCGATCTCGCCGTGTGCCGCGGCATCGCGGGTCCGATGTCGGTAGGGAAGTAGTTCAGTCGATCAGTTAACCGTCAGTAATCCGACTGGGTGATGCGGAAGGAAGAACACGCCAAGCATAAGTTACGAATACACGAAATCTCTCAACAAGATCATTACCCCTTCCCGGACTCGGCTAAACCCCTCGATCCGAAGGAATTTCATCGGCTTGCGGCCGACACCACGACGGCCCCGTACCGGGCGGACCGCCGATCACTGCTGCGGTTCGGCGGGATGAGCTCTCAGGCAACGGAATTCGTGGTCACTGCGGCGCACTCACCCGCCCACTGATCGGCGATAGGCGGCGGGTGTGGCGCCCGTCGCGGCACGCAGGTGCACCCGCAACGCGGTGACGCTGCCGAACCCGGCCTTGGCCGCGACGACTTCCACTGGCAAACATGTGGTTTCCAGAAGTTCCCGGGCCCGAGCGGTGCGCTGAGCGTCCAGCCAGCGCCGCGGCGTGGTGCCCACCTCAGCCTTGAAGCGGCGGATGAAGGTGCGCTCGCTCATCAACGCGTGCGCGGCCAGCGCGGAAACGTCCACCGCCGCACTGGGTTCGGCGATCGCCCAAGCCAGCGTCGGGGCGAGGCCACCGTCTGCGGCACGGGCGGCCGGTCCATCGGGAATGTACTGCGCCTGGCCGCCCTCCCGGTGCGGCGCGGTGACGTTCCACCGAGCCAGCTCCGCCGCCGCGTGCGCGCCCAGCTCCCGGCGGACGAAGTGCAGGCACAGATCGAGCCCCGCCGACAGCCCGGCCGAAGTCAGCACGTCGCCGTCGTCCACGTACAGCGCGGTGGGATCCAGCCGCACCGCCGGATACCGCTCGGCGAACTCGCCGCAGTAGGCCCAGTGCGTCGTCGCCGGTCGTCCGTCCAAGAGCCCGGCCTCGGCCAGGACGAACGCACCGACGCAGATGCTCACCATGGTCGCGCCGCGCGCGGCAGCGCTCCGCAACGCGGTCAACGCCCGCGGCGGAGTCGGCAGCGTCGGAATGCCGATCCCGGGCACGACGACCACATCCGCGTCCGCCAGCGCTTCCAGTCCGTGCTCGACCCGCAGGTCGAAGCCGTTGGGCGTCCACACCGGACCGGGCCGCACCCCGCACGTCCGCATCTCGAACCCGGACGGCTCCCCGGTCTTCCCGGGCCCGTGCCGGAACGCCTGCACAGCGCAGGCCAGGTCGAAGGCCATCACCCCGTCGAGCGCGAGCGCCACCACTTGCTTCATCACTCGCAGTTTGGCATGAATCCGAGCATTACTGTCATTTCCGCCACTCGTCGCGGGCCTCGCCGCACACTTGACTCCAAGGGCATACCGAGTGACCGGAGCGAAGGAGGGCATCGTGGCCGCACCGACGGGCCTGGACTGGGCATGGGCCACCCGTACCGGGGGCGCGTTGTCGAAGGAGCAACGCCGTGGATTGGCCGTCGCGATCGCCCGTACGTTGCCCGCCATGGCACCCAACCGGGTCCGGATCGCGCTGGGCAGACGCGGCCGCGGGAAACTGGAGTTCGCCGGTCTGCGGCTACCCGATTCGAAGCTCGCCGTCGCGGCGGAAAACGAGGCGCGGGAGTCGTTGTCTCCGCACGTGTTGCACCATTCGTTGCGAACCTACTACTTCGGGCGGGTCCTGGCCGAGCTCGACGGCGCATCCTACGACGACGAACTCGTCTACGTCTCCTGTCTGCTGCACGACCTGCAACTCGAAACTCCCACGCCTGGAAGATGTTTCGCGGTGGTCGGCGGCGAACGGGCGGCCGCGATCGCACGGGACGCGGGCGCCCCGCCGGAACGGGCCGACGCGATCGGCGCGGCGATCGCCGCGCACATCACGCCCGGCGTCGCCGACGATCTCGGCGATCCCGGCGGCTTCGTCTCCGCGGGGGCGTCCGTGGACGTACTCGGGACGCGGCTTGCGGAACTGGACCGGGATTGGGTCATCGAACTGCTGCGGCGGCACCCGCGCCTGGAGTTCGAGCGGCATGTGATCGCGGCGTTCCGGGCGGAAGCGAAGGCGGTGCCGGAAGGCCGGATCCATTTGCTCAACCGCGCGGGCTTCCTGACCATGATCCGCCTGGCACCATTCGACGAATAGCCCGCCCGCCCAGGCGAATTCCTCGGCAGTGCGCGCAAAACGTTTGTCGCGCAGAACAAAACGCCCGCACCATCTGCCAGATGGTGCGGGCGAATGCTACTTTGGGTGGAGTGTCAGCCCAGACGCTGCTTGAGCGCCTCGAACTCGTCACGCACGCCGGAAGGCAGCTTGTCTCCGACGAACTCGAACCACTCTTCGATGAGCGGGATCTCCTTACGCCACTCCTCGGCGTTCACGGCGAGCGCCTCGTCGACGTCCTTGGCGTCGACGTCCAGCCCGTCCAGATCGAGCTGCGCGGCGGTCGGCACGTTGCCGATCGCGGTCGCCTCGGCCTGCGCGGAACCCTCGATGCGGCCGACGATCCACTCCAGCACGCGGGAGTTCTCGCCGAAGCCCGGCCACAGGAAGCGGCCGTCGTCGCCGCGCCGGAACCAGTTGACGTAGAAGATCTTGGGCAGCTTGGCGGCATCGGCGTTCTTGCCGACATTGATCCAGTGGCCCAGGTAGTCACCGACGTGGTAGCCCAGGAACGGCAGCATGGCCATCGGGTCGCGGCGGACGGTGCCGACCTTGCCCTCGGCGGCCGCGGTCTGCTCGGAGGACAGCGTGGCGCCCATGAACACGCCGTGCTGCCAGTCGAAGGACTCGGTGACCAGCGGGACGGTGGTCTTGCGGCGGCCGCCGAACAGGATCGCCGAGATCGGCACGCCCTGCGGGTCGTCCCACTCGGGCGCCAGGATCGGGCACTGCGACATCGGCGTGCAGTAGCGGGAGTTGGGGTGGGCGGCCAGCGTCTCGGTCTCCCGCAGGTACCAGTCGTTGCCCTTCCAGTCGATCAGGTGGTCGGGCTCGCCTTCCAGGCCCTCCCACCACACGTCGCCGTTGTCGGTCAGCGCGACGTTGGTGTAGACGGTGTTGCCCGCCTCCATGGTGGCCATGGCGTTCGGGTTCGAGCTGCGGTTGGTGCCCGGCGCGACGCCGAAGAAGCCGAACTCGGGGTTCACCGCGTAGAGGCGGCCGTCCTTGCCGAAACGCATCCAGGCGATGTCGTCGCCCAGGGTCTCCGCGCGCCAGCCCGGCACGGTCGGCTGGATCATCGCGAGGTTGGTCTTGCCGCAGGCGCTCGGGAACGCGGCGGCGATGTAGTACGCCTTGTTCTCCGGGGAGATCAGCTTGAGGATCAGCATGTGCTCGGCCAGCCAGCCCTCGTCGTGGGCCATCGCCGAGGCGATCCGCAGCGAGTAACACTTCTTGCCGAGCAGAGCGTTGCCGCCGTAGCCGGAGCCGTAGCTCCAGATCTCCCGGTCCTCGGGGAAGTGGGTGATGTACTTGGTGTCGTTGCACGGCCACGGCACGTCGGCCTGACCCTCGGCCAGCGGCGCGCCCACGGAGTGCAGCGCCTTCACGAACGGACGGTCGGCGCCCAGCTTCTCCAGGGCGGCGGCGCCCATGCGGGTCATCACGCGCATCGACACCACGACGTACTCGGAGTCGGTGATCTCGACGCCGAGCTTCGGGTCGTCGGCGCCCAGCGGGCCCATGCAGAACGGCACCACGTACATGGTGCGGCCCTTCATCGAGCCGCGGTACAGCTCGGTCATCGTGGCGCGCATCTCGGCCGGGTCGACCCAGTTGTTGGTCGGGCCCGCGTCGGCCTCGGTCTTGGAGCAGATGAAGGTGCGGGACTCCACCCGGGCCACGTCGGAGGGATCGGAGAGAGCGAGGAAGGAGTTCGGCTTCTTCTTCTCGTCCAGGCGCTTGAACGTTCCCGCTGCCACGAGCTGCTCGGTCAGCCGCTCCCACTCTTCGTCGGAGCCGTCCGCCCACACCACTCGATCCGGCTGGGTGAGTTCGGCGACTTCTTGTACCCAGGCGAGTAGTTCGCTGTGCTCGGTCGGCGCCTTGCCGTCGGATCCACGAAGACCAGGAATGGTCGCTGACGTCATGAAAACTCTCCTGAGATGGGCGGCTACTCGCTGCTTCGCCGCCTGGCCCTAGGCCCATGACCAGCGCGAATGCACCGAGCGCCACCGTTGGCGGGAAGGCGCCCGCTCCGACCGGTCGAACACGCGCCCAGGAGGGCGGCAGATCAGGACTTAGCGGACGCCCAAGTTCCTGAATAGAGGTTAACGCGATGTGACGGCCGGTACGGTATCGGGTTCCTCACTGTGTACCCAATCGGTCGTTCGTTTCAACAGGGGAGATCCACCGATCGAGGATCGTGATGTCGCGCTCGCACGCGGCGAGCTGCCCCGGCTGTTCGGCCGCGATCCGGCGCAATTCGGCCTCCAACCGGGCCACCCGGCGATCCGTCTCGACCATTCGCGCGGTGCTTGCTTGGACCACGTGATCGGCCAAAACGGTCTCCGCTTCCACGAGCGCGGTCACCACACGCTGCTCGAGCTGCGCTTTTACGTTGACCAGCGCGTCGGCGACCCATTGCCGGATGTGCGCTCGATCGGCCAGCTGGCGTCGGGCGCGCACCACCCACGCCGCCGCGCCCCCGCCGAGCAGCAGCGTTACCGGCACGGTCGCGACGTCGAGGGCCGGGACGAGGGAGAACGGAGCAACAAGCAAGCGACCGAGGCCGACACCGGCCGACGCGCCGAGCGCGATCATGAGGTGATCTTCGACACCCCGATGGCGGGGGTCGGGATCCGGGCCCACCCGAGGGGCCGGGTCGCGCCGTCGCGTCGGCGCCCCGCGATCTCCGCTCTCGATCCGGGCGCTCAGTTCGGCGATGCGTTCGTCGATGACGTGGTCGAGAGCACCGGTCAGTTCGGTGACGGACTGCTGTAGCCGGGCGGGATAGCAGGCGAGGTCGGCGGGGCGCAGCCGTTCCAGGTCGGCGCGCACGGCGGTGTGCAGCGCCCGGATGCTCGCGCCGATCTCGGTCATGAGATCCACCCGGGCCAAGTGCAGCTGCCCGCGCAAGGTGGACATCGCGGTGGCTCGTCCGCCGTCGCGCCCGGCCAGCAGCACGGCACGTTCCTCGCGCAGCCGCGCCGGCTCGGCGCCGGAGCGCAGCGTCGCCACCTGCTCGGCCACCCGCTGGCGGGTATCGGCCAGGACCCGTGCGGTGACCGCGCCCGGCCGGTCACCTCCCGCGGCGGCCGCCGCGGTGAGCTGGGCGTGCAGGGCCCCGACACCGGAGCGATCGAGCAGTCCGGCGTCGCCGGCGGTGCGCGCCGCGGCCGCGAGCCGCGCCGAGACCGGCACGATGTCCAGGTCGCCCGCCCCTTGCGCGGCGAGCAACTCCAGGTCGCGCTCCCGCACCGCCCGCCAGTCCTGGTAGGCGTGGACGCCGTTCATCGCGAGCAGCAGGCGGGTGCCGTCCGCGCGCAACCGGCCGATCACGCCCAGCAGGTCCGCGCCGATGATCGTGCCCGCGTCGAGCAGGACCAACGCCACCGCGGGCGGGGCCGCACCGGCGGGTGAGGTGGCCCCCGCGCCCGCGTCGGCGGACGGCTCGGCCAGCGTGACGTGCGGTTCGAACCGGGCCAGCTCGGTGCGCAACAAGGTCGTGTTCACGTCGTCCGGCCCGATCATCACGACGGCACCGCCGCCGGAGCCGTGCACCGCGCGCAGCAGCGCCATGCCCTGCGGATTCCACCGCTCCACCACGGCCGCGAGCTCGGGCGCCAGCGCGGTCGCGGGACGTCCGGATTCGCCGTCGGCGGACGGGCCACCCGCGCGAGATGCGGCATCCGCCTCGGGCGGTGTACTCGCCGTCGCCGGTTCCGGAGGTTCAGAGACCGGCACTGCTCATCCGTTCCCATAGTCGGACGTATCCGTTGTGCACGCGCAACGCGGCGCGGCGGGCGGCAGGAGGCATATCGCTGGTGACGACGGCGCGCCAGCGGGTCGCGCGGGCGAGCGCGTCGTCGGCGTCGGCGGGCGCCGGGGCGGCATAGCCCGCGGCGAGGTGGGCCACCTCGGGCCCCGCGAGGCCCGCGCAGAGACCGAGCCAGACGGCGTCGTCGCCGTAGAGGTAGGACTCCAGCAGGTCGCGCGCGCGGCCGCCCTCCTCCGGGACCGCGCGAGCGGCCAGCCGGGCCAGCTCGTCGAGCAGTTCACCGCCGCGCAGTGCGGCCACCTGCTCGTAGCGCCGGTGCAACAACTGGTGCAGCGCATCGATGCCGCTGGCCGCGTGCAGGACCTGCAACAGCTCCTGCGGAGCGAGGTCCGGATCGTGGCGCAGGGCGGTGCACGCGCAGGCCACGCCGTAGAGGTCCCAGCGCCGCAGCAGCTGTGCACGCTCGGCGGCGTCCGGTCCCGGCGCGAGGAACAGGTCCGGCGCGAGGATCAGCGCGGGGTCGGCGTCCGTGGCGAGCTTGCGAAGCAGTTCCAGATCCGCGCCGGTCAGCGCGCCCGCCCTGGTGCGCATGGCCAGCGACGCGACCACCGGAACCACCGGGATCCGCAGCTCCCTGCCGTACTGCTGGGCCGCGGCCACCGCGTCGCCCCAGCGGGAGCCGATCGCGTCGGCCTTGTTCAGCACCGCGATCGCGCGCTGCGGCGGCAGCGTGGCCAGCACCCTGCGGTCGGCGGGCGTCGGCGCGGCCGACAACACGTACACGACGATGTCGGCGTCGAGTTCGGGGTCGGGCGCTCCGGGCCGGTCCACCGGATCGGTCTCCACCGCCGACATGAGCGCGAGCGCGTGCAGCACCGTGCTGCGGCCCGCGTGCGCGCGCCCGGTCACCTGGATGCGCGGCGGTTTGCGCCAAGCGCTGACGGCGGCGGCCGCGGCGTACCCGATCTGCGGGTCCCGCCCCGTGCCGAAGCGCAGCTCGGCGAGCAGCTTGTCGAGCTGATCGTGGGCGGACGTGGGAACGCCGCGCTCCCGCACCGGCCCGTCGGAATCAGTGGCTGTCGGCATGCTGCCCACCCCCTTTTACGGTGCGCAATTCTGTCAGAAGTCCGCTCCCTGGACCGGCTCGACCGCTCAGCTGCCGCTGAAGTACTTGTTCGCGGTGCGCACGGCCCAGTTCGGCGCGTATTTCGCCACCGTCGCCAGCACCTTCGCCTGCGCGCCGATCTCGTAGTGCACCTTCGGCAGCCGCGCGCGCTTGCGGGTGGCCTCCCAGATCCCGGCGGCGACGTCGTCGGCGGTCAGCCGCACACCCAGCGACTTCGTCGTCCCGGTCGTCACCCCGTCCACCATGGCGGTGGCCACGAACAGCGGCCAGATCGCGAGCACCCGGATGTCGTGGCGCTCCCATTCCAGGTCCAGCGCCTCGGTGAGACTCTTCACCGCCGCCTTGGTGGCGCCGTAGGTCGCGAGTTCGGCTTGGCCGTAGATCGCCGACGCCGAGCACAGGTTGACCACCTGGGCGCCCGGTGTGTCGCGCAGGTAGCGGAAGGCGCTGTGCGTTCCGGTGAGCACGCCGACCAGGTTGACCTCGACGATCGCCCGATGGGCGGCGAGTTCGATCGCGTCGAAGGGCCCGGCGCGCAGGATGCCGGCGTTGTTGACCAGGATGTCCAGCCGCCCGGCCGCGGCGTGGAACTCGGCGAGACGCTCCGCCCACTGCGTGGCGTTCGTCACATCCAGTACTCCAGTGTGAACGGCGCCACCCTCGGCTGTGATATCACCGGAAAGCCGGGTCAGCCCGACTTCGTCGATGTCGTAAGCCCCGACCTGGTACCCCTGCGCAGCGAAAAGCAAGGCCGTGGCCCGGCCGATACCAGCCGCAGCGCCGGTGATGAATACTGTCGGTCTGCTCATGCCCGGGAAGTCTAGTGCCGGGAATGCCGTGTACTCCGGGGTTCCCAGACGCCCGCCGGTCACTTACCCTGCAGAAGTGGTCGGCACCATAACCGGTGCGCAACTTGAACTTTCGCATGCGGCAACCGACCTCGACGATGAGGAGGTTGCGATGACCGCGAATGTCATCGGCGCTGTCGACCCGGAGGCGTCCTGTCCCGCGGACCGCAAGCCCTTGCTGCCCAGCACGGACCCGTTCCATCGACCGCCCAAGGGGTTCGCGGCCAAAGCGCCCGGCACCATCCTGCGCAGCAGGCAGATCGACGTAGCGCTGTTCGGAATTGTGCCGCAACAGGTCTCGGCCTGGCAGCTACTGTACCGCAGCTGCGATCTGCACGGAGCGCCGGAAGCGGCGATCACCACGGTCCTGCTGCCGGTCGACGCGGAACCCGACGAGGATCGCCCGCTGCTGGCCTTCCAGACCGCGATGGACGCGGTCACGGAGAAGTGCTCCCCCTCCTACGCCCTGCGTTACGGCGCGCGGGCCCTCGGCTCGGTCACCCAGCTCGAATGGCTGCTGGTCGCGAACGCGCTGCGGCGCGGCTGGGCGGTGACCATCGCCGACCACGAGGGTCCGCACGGGAACTTCGGCGCCCCGCGTGAGCCCGGCTACCGCGCGCTCGACGGCATCCGCGCCGCCCTGCGCTTCGGCCCGCTGGGTCTCGGCCCGCGGACCCGCGTCGCGGTGTGGGGCTACTCCGGCGGCGGTATGGCCAGCTCCTGGACGGTCGAGATGGCGCCGACCTACGCCCCGGAGCTCGACATCGTCGGCGCGGTGCTCGGCGCCCCGGTCGGCGACCCGCGCCAGGTCTTCGACCGGCTCAACGGCACCCCCTACGCGGGCCTGCCCGCCATCGTCATCGCCGCCCTGCGCAGGCTGTATCCCGCATTGAGCTCGCTGATCGACGACCAACTCAGCCCGGAGGGCCACCGGTTCGTCGTCCGCGCGGAGAACGCGACCCCGGTGGGCGCGATCCTCGGGCTGGCCGGCAAGAAAGTGGACGACTACCTCGACCGCCCGCTCGCGGAGGTGCTCGACACCCCCGAGTTGCGGGCGATGTTCGACGACCTGCGGTTGGGCAACACGACGCCCGCCTGCCCGCTGCTGGTGGTGCAACCCATCCACGATCAGGTCATCCACATCGAGGGCATCGACGGCCAGGTGGCGCGCTACCGCCGCGGCGGCGCCGCGGTGACCTACGTCCGCGACCGGCTCAGCGAGCACTTCTCGCTGCTGCCGCTGTCCACGCCGATCAGCCTGGACTGGCTGGCCGACCGGTTCGCCGGGCAACCGGTGAGCGACGTCGGCGACCGCACCGTCTGGTCGGTCGCGGCCTCGCCCTCGGGCGTGCGTGGCCTGCTGGAGATGGCGGTGACGGCGGCCAAGGTCGCGCTGGGCAGACCACTGCGCCAGGAACGTCCGACGGTGGCCGCAGTCGCGCCCGCGCGCGCCGCCTGACCTCCTGCTCAGCGGTGCGCGCACAACCGCTTGCCGCGCTGATCGCCGGATGCTGGACAATGGACGCCGTGAACGACGCCGCGAACCATACTGCCGAGTCAGTTCCGGGCCCGCCGTCCACAGCTTCGGCTCCGGCCGAGGGCGGGCCCCGGCACAAGACCGGCTCCCGCCTGTACCCACGAGTCACCAGCTTCCGGTCGCGCAGGGGCGCGCTGACCGCGACCCAGCAGCAATCCTGGGACCGGATGTGGCCGTCGATCGGCCGTGAGGTCGCCGACGAGCCACTGGACGCGGCCGCCTGGTTCGGCCGCGACGCGCCGCTGGTGATCGAGATCGGCTGCGGCACGGGCACCGCGACGGCCGCCATGGCGCAGGCCGAACCGCACCTGAACCTGATCGGCATCGAGGTCTATCAGCCCGGCCTCGCACAGCTGGTGCAGCGCATCGAGCGCGAGGCGATCGGGAACATCCGGCTGCTGCGCGGCGACGCGGTGGACGTGCTGGAAAACATGATTGCCGAAGAGTCGCTGACCGGCGTCCGCGTGTTCTTTCCCGACCCGTGGCCGAAGGCGCGCCACCACAAGCGGCGGCTGCTGCAGCCCGCGACGGTCGCACTGATCGCCAGCCGCCTGAAGCCGGGCGGCGTCCTGCACGTCGCCACCGACCACGCGGGCTACGCCGAGCACATCCATGCGGTCGGCATGGCGGAGCCCCTGCTCAGGGGATTGAACGAGGCCACGGGCGGCGTCAGCGCGGAACATCGCGCCACCGCGCCGATCGGGTTCGAGCGCCCCGTCACGAAATTCGAAGGCAAGGCACATCGCGCCGGTAGCGCCATCACCGAGCTCATATGGGGGAAGATCGACCGATGAGCGTCAGTGAGATGGCCCACGAAGTGGTCGATGTTGCCGGGGAGGTGCACGGAAGCGGAGCGGAAGGCCTGGGCAGCGCGGGGCCGGACGTGCGCCGCGTCCTGTTGGTGTGGGACGCCCCGAACCTCGACATGGGCCTCGGCGCCATCCTGGGCGGTCGTCCGACCGCCGCCTACCGCCCGCGGTTCGACGCGCTCGGCCGCTGGCTGCTGGCCCGGACCGCTGAATTGTCGGTGGGCGCGGTGCATCGCGTGGAGCCCGAGGCCACCGTCTTCACCAACATCGCGCCGGGCACCGCCGACGTCGTGCGGCCCTGGGTGGAGGCGCTGCGCAACGTCGGCTACGCGGTCTTCGCCAAGCCCAAGATCGACGAGGACTCCGACGTCGACGCCGACATGCTCGCGCACATCGCCCTGCGCAGTCGCGGCGCGGGCCTGGCGGGCATCATGGTCGCCTCGGCCGACGGCCAGGCGTTCCGCGAACCGCTGGAGGAACTCGCCGCCAAAGGCGTGCCGGTTCAGGTACTCGGCTTCCGCGAGCACGCGAGTTGGGCCGTCACATCCGATACTCTCGAATTCATCGACCTCGAGGACATTCCGGGCGTGTTCCGTGAACCCCTGCCCCGGGTGAGCCTCGACTCGTTGCCCGACGAGGGTGCTTGGCTGCAGCCGTTCCGGCCGCTGTCGGCACTGCTCACCTCTCGCCCCGCCCAAGGAGTCGCTTAGTGTTCACACGCTGGGGCGATCTGGTATACCGGCTGCGTTTCGCCGTCATCGGCGTGGTCGTGGCCGGTCTTCTGGCTCTCGGTGGCTACGGCCTCGGGTTGGAGGACCACCTCAGCTCCAGCGGGTGGGATGACCCGACCTCGGAGTCGGCGCGCGCGGCGCGAATCAAAGACGGAGCCTTCGAACGGGATCACAACTCCGACGTCATCGTGTTGTACACGGCGCCGGAGGGCAAGACCATCGATGATCCGGAATTCAGCGGCAAGATCGTCGAGAATCTCGCGAGTCTGCCGCGCGAGCATCCGGACGAGATCACCAAGGTCAACGGCGTCTACTGGCGCAACGACGCGAATATCCCGGTCCAGGCTTCCGTTTTCGGCTCCAAGGACAAGAAGTACGCCTTCGCGTCCATCGCCATCAAGGGCGACAACGACACCGACATGGTGCGCAACTACCGGAAGGTGAAGAACGTCTTCTTCATCCCCGGGGTGGATGTGCAGGTGACAGGTCTGCAAGCGGTGGCGGGCACGCTGAACGACACCATGGCCGACGACCAGAAGCGCATGGAGATCCTGGCCATTCCGGCGGTGGCCCTGCTGCTCTTCTTCATCTTCGGCGGTATCGTCGCCGCCGGATTGCCCTTGATCGTCGGTGGCCTCACCGTGGTCGGCGCGTGGGGCATCGTCCGCTTCATCACCGAGTTCACCGAGGTGAATTCGTTCGTCTCGCCGGTCGTCTCGATGATCGGCCTCGGCCTGGCCATCGACTACGGCCTGTTCATCGTGAGCCGATTCCGCGAGGAACTCGCCGAGGGATACGACACCAGAGCGGCCGTCCGCAGATCGGTGATGACGGCGGGCCGCACCGTGGTGTTCTCCGCCACGATGATCGTCGCCAGCCTCGGCGGCATGCTGCTGTTCCCGCAGGGTTTTTTGAAATCGGTCGCCTACGGCGCCATCGCGACGGTCTCGCTGGCGGCGCTGACCTCGATCACCGTCCTGCCCGCCATGCTGGCGGTGCTCGGTAAGCGCGTCGACATGCTCGGGCTCAAGCGGTTCCGCAAGACGAAGACCGCCGACGAAGTGGAAAGCGGCTTCTGGGGCCAGTCCACCCGCTGGGTGATGAAGCATCCGCTCAAGATCGCGATTCCGCTGTGCATCGTTCTGCTGCTGCTGATCATCCCGGTCAAGAACCTCAGTTTCGGCGGCATCAACGAGCGGTATCTGCCGCCGGACAATCCGACTCGTCTGGCGCAGAAGGAATTCGACAAGGTCTTTCCGCTGCGCAAATCGGACCCGATCGAACTGGTTTTCGTGGTCGATGATCCGAGCCTCGCCCCCCAGGTGGGCAAGGTGGTCAAAGAGGCGAGCAAAGCTCCCGGCCTAGCGGGCGAATTCGCCTATCCCCCGAGCACGGCCCCTAAAGACAAGACCATCTACAACACCTCCGTCACGTTGATCAATTCGGAGGACGCCGAACCGACCATCGATTACCTCCGTTCGCTGGAATTACCCGACGGCGTCACCATGCTCGTCGGCGGTCAGCCGACCATCCAGAAGGACAGCATCGACGCGCTGCTGGCCCGGATGCCCCTGATGATCGCGCTCGTCTTGTTCGTGACGACGCTGCTGATGTTCCTGACCTTCGGCTCGCTGGTGCTGCCGATCAAGGCCGCGCTGATGAGCGCCCTCGGTCTCGGGTCCACGCTCGGCATCCTCACCTGGATCTTCATCGATGGCCACGGGGCCGGGCTGTTGAATTTCACTCCGCAGCCGATCATGTCGCCGGTCTTGGTGCTGATCATCGCGATCATCTACGGTCTGTCGACCGACTACGAAGTCTTCCTGATGTCGCGCATGGTGGAGGCGCGCGCCCAGGGCGCGAGCACCACCGAGGCCGTCCGGATCGGTACCGCGCAGACCGGCCGGATCATCACCGCCGCGGCGCTGATCCTGCTCGTCGTCACCGGAGCGTTCGCCTTCTCCGACCTGGTGATGATGCAGTACATCGCCTACGGCATGATCGCGGCGCTGTTCATCGACGCCACCGTGCTGCGCATGCTGCTCGTCCCGGCCACCATGAAACTCCTCGGCGACGACTGCTGGTGGGCCCCGGCCTGGATGAAGAAGGTGCAGGAGAAGGTCGGGCTCGGCGAGCCGATCCTCGACGACGAGCGGGTCGGCGGGAGCGATGTCGTCGACCTGGTCAAGACCACGCCGATCACCGATCCGGTGACCATGCAGATCCCCGCGGTCGCCGACGCCAACAAGGTGCCGCGCAGGCGCAAGCCGCGCACGGTCGCCGAGATCGAGGCCGAAGCGCCGACCAGGCGGCTGGACCGGGTCCCGCCGTCAGCCGCACCGCAGGCGACGCCCGCGCCGCCGCCGCTCGATCCGGGTAGGCAGCGACCGGAACCGCCGCGCAATCCCACGCCCCCACAGGGTGAACCGATTCGCCCGCGGCGGATCTCGCAGGTACCGAATGATCCTCGCTCGGCACCCGACCAGGCGGAGCAGCGGCCGCCGGCACCGCCCGCGAACCCGGGACCGCGACCGGCGCCGCCCACCAGTCTGTCCCAGGACCCGAACGCGCCGTATGCCGGTGTGCCGTCGGTGATCCTTCCCGAGCCGAGCCCCCGGCCCGCCGTCTCGCCGATCACGCCGCCCGCTCCGCGCCCGACCCGGGCACCGGAACCCCGCCCGCTCTCCGGCATCACGCAGGACCCGACCGTCGACCTCGCACCGCAGCCCCATTCGGCGCGGCACCTGCCGCCCGAGGCTCCGGCCGCGTCCGAAGGCCCCGCGCACCGCGCGCCCGAGCCCGAGGCGCCCGCGGAGCCGTACAACGGCCCGGACACCACCAACCGCAGCAGCATCGAGAGCTGGATGGCCGAACTGCGCTCCTCCCGCCGCCACATCGGCAGGGCCCCCGAGGAGGGCAGGCACCACGGCGGCGACGGCCGCACGGTGAGCGTCAACGAACTGCTGCGCCGCCGCGAACGCGAATGAGCCGTGGTCGTTGACAGACAGAAGAGCCGCTGCGCCCGTCGGGCACAGCGGCTTTCTTTCTGCTCAGGACGCGCTGTTGTAGTACCGCCGACCAGGTCTGCGAAAGCAAGCGCGATCGCCCCGGCACCTCCGGCGGATGAGTCCAGCTCAGCTGTCAGCGTCGGTCTTTCGCTCAGCCGCTCCCGCAACGACATTGCGGTCCCCATCCGGTCCGCTGCCGGTGCCCGCGTCGGCGAACGCGCGGGCGTAGCGGGTTCCGGCCAAGAGCAGGAGGATGCCGACGATCAGGAACGCCGCGACGCGGACCAAGCCGTCGAGAGTGGCCAGGTCGAAGAGGAACAGTTTCGCCAAGGCGGCTGCGGTGACCAGGAGACCGGAGCCCAAGGCTAGTTTGGCGACCGCGGGCGCGTCGGCGAGTTCGCGCAGTCCGAACAGGAGCGCGCCGGTCGCGGCCGCCATCCAGAGGATGGTCGCGGCGCTGTGGCCGAGGAGGAACCCGTTCGGCGTGCCGGTCGCGACGCCGAGGGAGACCGTCGTCGCGGTCACCGCGTAGAGTCCCGCGACGCTGGCGGCGATCCACGGCCACGCACTACCCCCGGCAAGGCCCGGCAGTCGCCGCGCGCACCACAGCGCCGCGGCCACCACACCGAGGGCCAGTACCGCCCCGAGCACGGTCGCCACACCGAGGCTCGCCTCCGAGCGATGCTGCGAAGCGAGGATTTCGGGGCTCGCGACGTTCAGCAACGCGAAGCCGCCGAGCACCGCGAACGCCGTGCCGAGGCCCGCCGCCGGACGCGACCTCCGCTGGCCCGCCACGCCGAGGAAAACCAACGCCACCAGGAACAGAGCCGTGGGCAGTGTTCGCGTCTCGGTCGCGCCGACGCACGCCTCGAGCAGCGCGATCGAGCCCGCGAGGGCGGCAACGAGAGCGGTATGCCCCGGAACCCGCAGCAGCGCGTTCAGTTTCGGCACCAATGTCACCGCAGCGACGAGCAAGAGCACCGTCGCGATGATCGACGCCACCGTCACCGTGACGACTCGTTGCTCGTACATCCCCGGAGCGACCAGGATCGGCACGAGCGCCGCCGCCATCGTCAGCGAGGCGGTGAGATCGGCGGGTCGGTGCCGGACGACGACGATCGTCCCGGCGACTCCGGCCAGCGCGACCGCCGCGGCGGCCACGAGCACCCAAGCGCGCTCCGCGTCCGCGGGCGTACCGAGGACGGCCCCCGCGACGAACGCGAGCGTCGCCAGTACGGCCGGCAATGTCCGTGCCACGTGCAGATACGGCCAGTTCCGGGCCAATTGCACCGGCACGCAGGCGCACTGCAACACGATCAAGAACGCGAGGAGCACCGGCCGCGTGGTGAGCACTGGAGACAGCGCCGCCGCGGCGAGCACGACCAGCACCGCCAAAGGCTGTGCGCGCCATCGCATCGCCAGCCCGATGCCAGCGGCAGCGACACCGAAGGCGACGGCGAGCCCGAACACCGGGTGCAGCCAGTGGTAGACGGCCGTCACCGCGACGACGTCGAGGTAAGCGCCCGCGATACCGGTGACGGCCAGCGCGATACCGCCGACCCGTCCGCCGGTCCGCTGGAAGACCCGCACGCCCGCGCCCACCAACGCGGCCGAGAACACCGCACCGGCAACGACTCTCGGCACCGGCCCGAAGAACCCCGCCTGCGCGGCCAAGACCAGCAGCATCGCGACGCCGATCAACGTCACCGCGACACCGGCCAGCGCCAAGATCCGGCTGATCACGCCGTCGCGCTGCCACCACGGCGTGTGCGGCACCGGTGGCCTCGCGCGCGGTGGGACGGGAGGACGAGGCGGCATCGGCCCCTGCGCGTTCGGCGGCCAGGGAGCGCCACCCCATGCGCCGCTGGGCGGCGGGGCGAAGCGCGGAACGTACGCGGGCTGCGGAGGGGGAACCGGCATACCGGTCGTCGGCGAATGGCCCGGCCAAGGCGGCATCACCGGTGGGACGGCACCGGACGGGGCGCGCTCCGATCCCGCGTGTACCTCGCCGATGTTCCCGTGTACCCCGCCGGTGTCTCTGTGTACCCCGCCGGTGGTCCCGTGGGCCGCACCGGACTCACTCGCATCGGAACGGCCGCCCACGGACGCATCGGCCCCACCCGGCGGCACCGCGACAGGACTACCGGGCGCATCGGATGCCGCTGCACCGGGAACTTCGAGTGCCTGGCCGCCGGTTCCGCCTAGCTCCGAGGGCCGCGATACCGAACCGCTCGCTCCTCCGGGCATGCGCGCACTCGATGTCCTGGATGCGCCGGAATCCCCCTGGTCGCCGCTGGTCGCCGCGGTGACCTGCTCACGCAGCAGATCCAAGTCTCGTCCGAGCACGCCCAGCTGCGTTCCCAGGGTGGTGAACTCGCCGGAGAGCCGCGCGAGCAGCGCCGGATCGATGGAGGTAGTCATGCGTTCATGCTGGTTTCCGCGCCGCGCGCGGGCATGAGTAGTTACCCCTGGTAGACGGACGGGTTCTACCCGGCCGTCCCGCCCGACCGGCCCGCACCCGGGGCAGTCGGATGCGGACCGGTCGCGCCAGGTGGTCAGTGCGCGCGCAATCCGATCACCTCGTGCACGGCGTCGATCACCGCGCCGCGCGGCGGCATGCGCAGGACACCCGGCGCCGGTTCGCCCGCCCAATGCCAGCCGAGCGACGAATCGGAGCTGGGAAGCAGCACGATGCGACCGCCGGGGACCACGGTGACCCCGTGACCGGCGAGGCAGCGCCGGACCGGGACCTCCACCGGCCGAGCCGGGCTCGGGGGCGTGACGAGAAAGGTCCAGGCGCGTTCGCCCGGGTCGGCGATCACGGGGGCGGTGTGCTGGCGGTTCAACGGAGCCAGAACTTTCCGGCCCAGTTCCGGCGGCATGACGATCGCCCCGATGATGGAGCCGGTGGTGATGATCGGGCGTCCGGCGAGAAGCTGGACCGGAAGCCCGTAGGTATGCCGCAGCAGATGTGCGACTTCATGGGGTGTGTGACAGCCCTCGAACATCGCTCTACTCCGCATCATGAGAGCCGAATTCGGTCATAACGGCGGACTTTCGGCATAGCAACTCGCGCCGGTCGCGCATCCTTGTTCCGGTGTTCGCGGGCCGTGCGCTGACGCGGCGTTCCGATCGAATCGCGCTGTGGCGCGCCGGTCGCGTGGTCCGTGCACCAGGCCGCCACGCGCGATCAGCGCGCCCGGCCTGCACGGTGTTATTCGGCATGGTTTTCATCGCCGCCGCCCTTTGCAGTCAAAGTTGCAGAAAGGCAACGGTATTCCAACCAGCAGCGAACGAGTCGTACGCAATGTCCCACTCCGGTAGTCGCGGATAACATAGCGTCGTACTCTGAAACCCAGATTTAACAAAAGGACTTGGGTATGGACGACTCGTCGATCGGAGTTCGGATCCGTCAGTTCCGCGGGAAGGCGCTCACGCAGCGCCAACTCGCCGATCAGGCGGGTGTCAGTGTGGATCTGGTGCGCAAACTCGAGCAGGGCGGCCGGCAGACCGCATCCATCGCCAGCTTGCAGAAGATCGCGCGCGCCTTGGACGTGGACATCGCCGACCTGATCGGCAAGCGCCAGGGCGTGCCGTCCGCCAACCCGGACGCGGGCATCGTGGCGATCCGCCGCGCCCTGACGCCGGTCGACGACCTCTTGGGCGAAACCAAGGAGGAGGAGGCGGTCACTCTCGACGACGGCCGCCGCGCGGTCGAATACGCCTGGGGCGCCTACTGGTCCGGCCGCTACGAACTGCTGACCTCGATCCTGCCGCCCGGATTGACCCAGCTCCGCGCCACCGTGCACGCCGCGCGCAACGGTTCGGTCGCGCCCGCCAACGAGTTGCTGGCCCGGATGTACTGGGTGACCGGGTGCACGCTGGTGCATCTCGGCCAGACCGATCCGGCGTTCCTGGCGATCCGGCAGGCGCTCGCGGCCGCCGAGCTGGGCAGCGATCCCCTGCTGCTGGCCACCATCCGCGGATCGGTGGCCTGGCAGTTGCTGGTGCAGGGCCGCTACGACGAGTCACGCGGCGTCGCGCTGAACGCGGCCGCGGCTCTGGAGCCCTCCGGCGAGGTCACACCGATGCACCTGTCCGCCTACGGCTCACTGGTGTTGCAGGGCGCGACCGCGGCGGGCCGGGCGCAGGACGTGCACGACGCGTTGTCCCTGGTGGAGGCCGCGAGCGAGATCGCCCTTCGGATCGGCGCGGATCGGCAGGACTACGAGACGTATTTCGGCCCGTCTCAGGTCGTCATGCAGACGGTCGACGTCAACGTCTCCTCGGAGCGCTACCCGGAGGCGCTGGCCGCCGCCAAGGACATGCCGGCCAACGGCAGTCTCCCGCAGGCGTCCCGGGCCCGGCACCTCGCCGACACGGCGGTCGCGCTGACCCGCACCGGCCGGCATCAGCGTGCGCTGGACGCCTTGCTCACCGCGGAACGGGTGGGCGGCGCGGACTGGCTGAAATACCAGACCCTGCCCCGGCATATCGTGTCCGAACTGCTCGACCACGATCGGAAGGTGCCGTTGCGCGCGTTCGCCCGCCGGATCGGGGTCAACACCTAGGCCGAGGACCGCTCGTCGGCTCGTTCGATCACCTCGTCCAGTACCTCGCGCGAGCGCACGAGATCGTTGATGGTCCGGGTGATCCGCTCCCGTTCGGTCTGCAGTTCGGCGACCAGCGCCGGGGTGGCGTACTCGTTGGGACCGCCGTCCGCGTCGCGCATGCAGGGCAGGATGCGTGCGATCTTCTTGCTGGTGAGTCCCGCCGCGAGCAACTCCTGGATGTGGATGACCCGGTCCACCGCCCGCTCCGGATAGTCTCGATGACCTCCGGGCGTGCGATCGGAGGCCAGCATGCCCTGCTGCTCGTAGTACCGCAGCGACCGTTCACTCACGCCGGTGCGCTCGGCAAGTTCCCCGATTCGCATGCGTCACCTGGCCTTTCCCGTTCCGGCTTGAATCTCACATCAGTGTCAAGTTTTACCGTATCAACATGACGAACGCAGCGGATTCCGCCCTCTTCCAGCCCGTGCCCCTCGGCTCCCTGGTGCTGCCGCACCGTCTCGCGATGGCGCCGATGACGCGCAATCGCGCCGCGGCCGACGGGACGCCGTCCCCGCTCATGGCGACCTACTACACCCAGCGCGCGAGCGCGGGCTTGATCATCGCCGAGGCGACCACGCCGAACCGGGTGGGCCAGACCTACGCGAACATCCCCGGCATCTACACCGACGCGCACATCGCGGGGTGGCGTGCGGTGACCGACGCCGTCTCGGCGGCGGGCGGGCGTATGTTCCTGCAACTACAGCACGGCGGCCGGGTCGGCCATCCGGACAACAGCGGCCTGACCCCGATGGCGCCCTCATCGATTCCGCTACCGGAACCCATCCACACCCCCAGCGGCGCGCAGGATGCCGTTGTGCCGCTGGAGATGTCCACCGCTGATATCGAAGCCACCGTCGCCGATTTCGTCTCCGCAGCCCGAAACGCCATCGCGGCCGGATTCGCCGGGGTGGAAGTGCACAGCGCGAACGGTTATCTGCTGCATCAATTCCTCGCGCAGAACACCAACCGGCGCACCGATTCCTACGGCGGAAGCGTGACCAACCGCATCCGCTTCACGGTGGAAGTGGTCGAGGCGGTCGCCGACGCGATCGGCGCCGAGCGTGTCGGTGTGCGGATCTCCCCCGCAGTCACCGTCAACGGCGTCGACGAGGGCGACACCGAGGAGATCTATCCCGCACTCGTCTCGGCGCTGGCGGACCGGGGCCTCGCCTACCTGCACTACGTCTTCGCCGACCCGGATCAGCCGCTGTTCCGGCGGATTCGGGCGCTGTGGCCGGGCGTCCTGATCGCCAACCCGAAGCTGGGCTGGGGTGTCCCGCTGCCCGAGGACGGCGGCGGGCGTGCCGCGCAGCGCCTGCTCGCCGGTGGCGCGGACGTGATCGCGCTGGGCCGTTCCTTCCTGGCCAACCCCGATCTGGTCGAGCGGTTGCGCACGGGCGCGCCGCTGAACCCGGTTCGCGAGGCGCACCTGATGTACGTGGGTGGCGCGGAGGGCTACACCGACTACCCGACGCTGGCCGCGGTGCCGACCGCCGTCTGACCCGGCCGCTCAGCGACCGATCAAGCGGCGCCACTGCGCGATGAACGGATGTTTCGCGGTGACCGATCCGAAGCGCATCTTGCCGTGCACGACCAGATGCAACGGGCCCAGCGGCGGCCCGGTGCGCACCTTGTTGTTCACGCTGGAACCGATCAGCTCCAGCCCGTTCAGGTCGACGGTGGCCTCCGCGGGCACGGTCAGGGTGATCGAACCGAAGAAGTCGTCGACCCGCAGCTCCACCACTTGGGTCGACATGATCGCCTCGGTGAAATCCAAGGTGACCCCGGACAGCCAGTTGTTCAGATGCAGCGTGGGCGGCACCTGCCACGCGCCGCGACGGTTCACGCCGGACAGGCGCGAACGGATCACGCTGCCCGTGGCGTTCGAGCCCGGAGCCTGCCTGGCGTAAGCGGGCGAGGAGTTCACGAAGGCCGACGGCGGCGCGGCGGGCTGCCCGACCAGGCGGACGCCGGGCAGATCGATGAGGACGGCGTTCAGTTCGCCGCGCGTCCTGGCGGCCAGCGCGGTGTCCATCCGCTCGGTGAACTCGCCGAGCGAGAGCATGCCGAGGCCGACCGCGCGCTGCAACAGTTGACCGACGTGTTCGCGTTCGGCGTCCGACACGCGCAGTTCCCGATCGCCCACCGCGCCGCCGGAGCCGACCGCGTTCGATACCGATTCGGGCCCGCCCATGCGACCGAGGTTACCGAGCCGGGGGCAACGACCGCATCAGGGCGATCCCTGATTCGGGGGCGTCCGCCCGGATCACTCGAGCCCCTGTTCGATGGCGTAGCGGGTCAGCTCCACCCGGTTCGCCAGTTGCAGCTTGCGCAATGTCGCCTGCACATGGTTCTCGACGGTGCGATGGCTCAGTCCCAGCCGTGCCGCGATCTGCTTGGCGGACAGCCCTTTCGCCACCATTCGCAGGACCTCGGTCTCGCGCTCGGTGAGCGCGGGCCGGTGCGGCTCGTCCGGCTGCGCCGGCGCGGTCGCCATCCGCCGGTACTCGCCGAGCACGAGTCCGGCCAGGCCGGGAGTGAACACCGCTTGACCAGCGGCGGTGGCGTGCACGGCGTCGACCAGTTCGGCCGCCGACGCGCTCTTGACCAGGTAGCCCGTGGCGCCCGCCTTGATCGCGTCGAGCACGTCGTCGCGCTCGGCCGAGGCCGAGAGCACCAGCACCCGGCTCTGCGGAGACACCCGCAGCACCTCGGCGGTGGCCTGGGCGCCGTTGCCGTCGGGCAGCTGCATGTCCATCAGCACCACGTCCGGGCGCACCGCCGCCGCGCGCCTGCCCGCCGCGGCGACACCGTCTGCCGTGGCCGTCACCCGGAATCCGGCCTCGGTGAGGTCGCGGGAGACGCCGTCCCGCCACATCGGGTGGTCGTCCACCACCATCACCGAGATGGATCCGTCCGCCTGGTCTGTCATCCGCGCCTCCCTTTTTGCTCATCTGGGCACCCGGAATTCCCATTCGGTGCCGAACCCGACTCCGCCGTCGATCTCGGTGAGCAGGTCCGCGCTGCCGCCGAGGGCGGCGATCCGCCCGACGATCGATCGGGAAACCCCCATGCGCCCTTCGGCTTCCGCCTCGGCCAGCCGGCCCGGCGGGATGCCGACACCATCGTCGCGCACACTGATCACCAGTTCGTCGCCGGTGTCCTCCAGCAGGACATATGCCCTCGCATCCGGCCCGGCGTGCAATTCGACATTGGACAACGCGGTGGCCACGGCGGAGGCGATCTCGTTCGCCATCCAGCGGCCTACCCGCACCGGGTCGCCGGGCGTGGACACCGACACCGTGGGGGTGGATTGCGCTGTCAGCAGCCGACGCAGGTCGACCTCGGCTCCGCCCGCGTCGCGGTGATCGGCCTGTTCGGTGATCAGCACGCGCAGTGCCACCTCCTGCTCACCGGCCCGCAACGCCAATTCCTCGGTGGGGCCGCCGATCTCGCTGCCGCGGCGCTTGATGTAGCTGAGCACTTGCAGCACCCCGTCGTGCACCTCGCGGGACAGCCGCTCGCGCTCCTCGGCCGCCGCGGTCAGGCGCACCGCTTGCTCCAACTGGTCCTGGGCGCGGCGCGCGGTGTTGGCGGCCAAACCGAGCGCGAGCCCCACCGAGACGAGCACCGGCACCGTCGCGTCCGTCCACACATCCTCGCCCCACTGATCGCGCACGGTCAGCGACACCGCGGCGATCAAGGCTCCGGACAGCACGCCCGCGAACGGTCCGCGCAGAATCGCCGCCCCGATCACCGCGTTGGTGGCCCACAGCGTGGTCGGCAGCGTCTGGTGGCCGTGGTACCAGCCGTAATCGGCGACCAGGCGGGTGGCGGCCATCAGCCCGATCACGACCACGTGGTCACCGATCACCACCCAGGTGCGCAGCCGCGCGACCTCGGGAAAGTGCCACTGCGACAGCATGATCGCCGACGCTCCCGACCACACCGCCATCAGCGCGACGAGCACCCAGCTCAACCGCTGGTTCGTGTAGTACGGCACCGAGGCGATCTGCTGGCCGACCGCGTACAGCAGCGTGACCAGGCGCAGCGCCTGCGCGGCCCGCCACAGCGGGGTGGTGGCCACGTCGGCCGAGCGCAACTCAGTCTTGCGCGCTGCCTTCGCCTGCTTGCGCGTCGTCATCGGATCCCGCCCTCCGCTCCGCCGCCCGCTTCGCGGCCGCTTCCGTCAGCGTCGCGGCCAGATCGAACCGGCCGGGATCGGGTCGGTCGGCTTCGGCCGCGTACAGCCCGCGATGATCGTCGCCGGTCTGCAGCTCCTCGTACAACTCCTCCGGCCCGTCGAGCAGCGACCGGATCGCCGTGTTCATCACCGCGACGAACGGCACGGCGAGCAGACCGCCCGCGATCCCGCCGAGCACCACGCCCGCCGTGATCGCCAGCACCACGGCCAGCGGATGGATGCTGACCGCGCGCCCGAGCAGCAGCGGTTGCAGCACATGTCCCTCCAGCTGCATCACCGCGATGATGATGCCGAGCACGATCAACGCGGTGACCAGCCCTTTGGTCACCAGCGCGATGAACACCGCGATGAACCCGGCCAGGAACGCGCCGATGATCGGGATGAACGCGCCGATGAACACCAGCGAGGCCAGCGGCAGCGCCAAGGGCACCCCGAGAATGGCCAGCCCGGCGCCGATGCCGATGGCGTCGACCGCGGCGACCACGACGGTCGCGCGGACGAATCCGACCAGCGTGCCGAACCCGAGCCGCCCGGCGGTGCGGACCCGCTCGCGATGGTCGGTGGGCACGATCCTGGTGACGAAATCCCAGATCTGGTCGCCGCCGTACAGGAAGAAGATCAGGATGAACAGCGTCAGGAAAGTGCCGGTCAGCAATTCGCCGATCACGGTGGCGGTGGTGAGCGCCCCGCTGGTCAAGCTGTCCTGATTGGACTGAATCGCCTTGACGACGGCGTCGCCCACGTTGCGGATCTGCTCGTTGCTCAGATGCAGCCTGCCGTTGATCAGCCAGTCCTGGATCTGATGGATGCTGTCGGTGAACTTGTTCGACAGCTGCGGCACACCGGCGACGAACTGTTCCACGACGAAGGTCATGATGCCCGCGACCACACCGATCGAGCCGACCAGCGCGACGAACACCCCCACCGCCCGCGGCACGCCCAATCGCTGCATCCAGTCCACCAGCGGTGCGAGCAGGGCCGCCGCCAGCAGGGCGATGGCGAGCGGAATGACCACCGTCGCCAGTTTCTGCACGATCGCCGTGACCGCGATCGCCAGCGCGAACAGCACCAGCAGCCGCCAGCCCCATTCCGCCGACACCCGGACGACCGGGTGCACCGTCTCCGCGGCGGGCCGGGACAGGGTGATTTTCCGCTCTGGACTTGACTTCGCGTCGGTCACCTCCGTGAGCCTAACCGGCCCGGCCGTACCCCGTCCGCGATCAGTGGCGGCGCGACCGGCGGCCAGCGCCGCGGACATGCCGACATGATCGAAACGCTAGATTGGAGCCCGTGTCGGCGCCCTTGGAAGCGGTCAAACAGACCATGCGAACGCGCTGGCCGCTGTACCTGACATCGATGCTGCTGGCGAACGCTTTCGGCGCGGTTCTGGTGTGGGCGTTCATCCAGTACGGGCTACCCGTCCCGGAGGGTGAGGCCTCCGGTGCCAGGCGCACCGGCCTGCTGATCCCGGCCGTCGTCTTCGTGGCGGGCGGCCTGCTCAGCATGGCCGCGTCCGCGCTCATGCTGCGTCCGGTGATGCGCTGGCAGATGCGCGGCGGCCCGCCGAGCCGCCAAGAGCAGATGGCCGCGCTGCACGCACCGCTGCGCCAGGCGATCCTGCATCTCGCGCTGTGGCTGATCGGCGGCGCCGTGCTGGCCGCGCTGATCATCCGGGACACTCCCGCGCTGGCCGGAGCGGTCATCGTCACCGAGTGCATGGCCGCGACCATCGTGTTCGGCTTCACCTACATGCTGGGCGAACGCATCCTGCGCCCGGTCGCGGCCCAGGCGCTGACCGAGGGCACCTTCGACCACACCCTCACCCCGGGCGTCGGCACCAGGATGGCGATGACCTGGGGCATGGGCACCTTCGCCCCCACCATCGCCATCGTGCTGCTGTGCGTCACCCAGATCTCCTCGGACGTGAAGTTCTCCGCGCAGTCGCTGGCCATCTCCATCCTGCTGCTGTGCGGCGTGGTGATCATGCAGGCGCTCGCGCTGTCGATGCTCACCGGTTCGAGCATCTCCGACCCGGTACGCCAGCTCAGCCAGGCCATCGACCGGGTCCAGGCCGGGGCGCGCGACGTGCAGGTCGAGGTCTTCGACGGCAGCGAGATCGGCCTGCTGCAGGTCGGCTTCAACCGGATGATGGAGGAGGCCGCCAAGCGCCGCCAACTCCAGGAACTGTTCGGTCAGCACGTCGGCGAGGAGGTGGCGCAGCGGGCGCTGGACTACGGCACCGAGCTCGGCGGCGAGACCCGGTTCGTCGCGGTGCTGTTCGTCGACATGGTCGGCTCCACCGCCGCCGCGGCCGAACGCCCGCCCACCGAGGTGGTCAGCCTGCTCAACGAGTTCTTCCGCATCGTGGTCGACGTGATCGACCGCCACCACGGCTTCGTCAACAAGTTCGTCGGCGACGCGGCGCTGGCCATCTTCGGCGCGCCGCTGGATCGCCCGGACGCACCGACCGCCGCGCTCGCCGCCGCGCGCGAACTGCGCGAAACCCTGCGGGAAGTGCCGGGCCTCGACATCGGCATCGGCGTCTCGGCCGGCCTGGCCGTCGCGGGCAACATCGGCGCGGCCAACCGCTTCGAGTACACGGTGATCGGAGACCCGGTCAACGAGGCATCCCGGCTCACCGAGCTGGCCAAAGAACGTCCCGGCCGAACGCTGGCCTCGGGTAGTGCGCTGTATTTCGCCGAGGAAAGCGAGCAGGACCAGTGGGAAACCGGCGACGAGGTGCAGCTGCGCGGCAGACGCAGGAAAACGCTCTTGGCCTGGCCCCGCGAACGGGCCGACGCGCCCGACGATACCGAGGTCGAAACGGTGCGTTCGTTAGGCTAACCGCGTGACGGCCGACGGGGAACTGGCAGGGGATCCTGCGCCGCCGCCCACGGCGGGTTCCCGCCGTGGCAGATTCCGCTGGCTGAAATGGGTGCTCGGCGCCGCACTGCTGGCCCTGCTGATCGCCGAGGGCGTGTACCTCTGGCCGCGCTTGCACGAGTCCTGGCAGAAGCTCACCGAGATCCACTGGGGGTGGCTGGCGGCATCGATCTGGCTGCAGGCGCTGTCGATGAGTGGGTTCGGCCGGGTGCAGAAGCAGCTGCTCAACGCGGGCGGCGTCGCGGTGAGCCAGCGGAAATCCGTCGCGGTGGTCTACGGTGCGACGGCGATGTCGGTCACCTTGCCCGCCGGCCAGGTGTTCTCCACCGCGTTCACCTACCGGCAGACCAGGCGCTGGGGCGCCAGTCCGATCGTCGCCTCCTGGCAGCTGGTGTTCTCCGGCGTGGTCGCCGCGGTGGGCCTGGCCTTGCTCGGCGTCGGCGGCACGCTGCTGGCGGGCGGGCGCGTCGGCCCGTTCAAGCTGATCCTCTCGGTGGCCGCCGTCGTCGCCCTGGTGTGGGCGGGCAACCACGTGTCGCGCCATCCCGGTTCGCTCGAGGCACTGCTGCGCAAGCTGCTCGCGCTGGTCAACCGGCTGCGCAAGCGCGCGCCGGAGTCCGGCGCCGCCAAGATCGAGGATGTACTCGACCAGCTCGAATCGGTGAAGCTCGGCAAGCGCGACGGCGTGTTGGTGGCGCTCTGGGCGCTGGTGCACCGTTTCGCCGACGTGGCCTGCCTCGGCGCGGCCTGTTACGCGGTGGGCGCCGATCCGCGCATCGCCGGTCTGCTGCTCGCCTTCGCCGTGGGCAAGGCGGTCGGGTCCATCCCCTTCGCGCCGGGCGGCATCGTCTACGTCGACGCCACGCTGATCTACGGCCTCACCGCCGCGGCCGGTCTGCCCGCCGCGCAGGCGGTCGCCGCGGCTTTCGTCTATCGGATGGTGAGCTTCATCCTGGTCGCGATCGCCGGGTGGATCGTGTTCCTGTTCCTGTTCCGCAGGCGGCAGGCCGACGACGCCGAGTTCGAGCGGGAATTCGAGCAGCGGCGGTTGTGACCGCGACCGCGTCGAGGTCCCCGTTACGCTGGCCCGCGTGAGGAAATTGCTGCCGTTCGTGCTCGATGCGCTGCTCGTCGTCGTCTTCTGCGCGATCGGCAGGCGCAGCCACGACGAGGCGGTGCTCGCCGGACTGCTGCGCACCGTATGGCCGTTCGCGACGGGATTGGTCGTCGGCTGGCTCGTCGTGGTGTCGCCGCGGTGGCGCGCCGCCGCTGACGCGCGGTTCGACATCACCGCCCTGTGGCCCGCCGGGGTCGTGATCTGGGCCTGCACCCTGGCCGTGGGCATGCTGCTGCGCGTGGTCAGCGGGCAGGGCACGGCGGTGAGCTTCGTCCTGGTGGCCGGCGTCGTGCTCGCGGTGTTCCTGCTCGGCTGGCGCGCGGTGACCGAAGTCGTCCGGCGATCACGGTTCCGGAGTAGCCAGCGCCTGTAGCATCCGGGCCGCCATCCGCGGGGTCGCGTCCTTGCTGTCCACGTCGTTGATGTGGATCGCGAAGACCAGATCGCCCATCGCCCCGATCAGCCACCCGTCCGGGCCCGCGGTCGCGGCGAACGCGTCGACGTCGCGGTAGCGGCGCACACTCGCGAGCTCCGGCGCGTTCGAGGCGTCGCGCAGCATGGCGCGCAGCCGGTCGGCGGTCTGCGGCGGGAGCGGGTCGAGCCGGGCATCGGTGGCGCTCGGGCGACCGGCCTCGATCATCGGCGGCGGCACCGACCCGCGCACGATCGTGGCCGCGGCGATGGCCATGCCGAACGGGCTGGCCAGCACGGCGTCCGAACCGCCACCCTGCGACACCTGCTCCGCGCTGCGTCCCGCGACGGCCAGACGGCCGGTGACCTCGTCGAGGCCGGGCACCTTGAAGTCGATGCCGACGCCGAGCGCGGTCGCCGCTTCGGCCGCGTCCTGCACCGACACTTCCTGCGGCGCCTTTCCCTTCGCCGACGCCGCGACCGCGCGGAACAGTTCCATGGCGCCGCCCACCGGATACAGCCCGGTGAACGCCACCGACCCGTGCTCACTGGCCTGGCTGTTCTGCGCGACCGCCACCACCGCGCCGGTGGACGGCTGGATCGCCACGATCGAGGCCTGCGTGGGCACGCTGACCACCGCGTCCTCCGCGGCACGCTGCAAGCGCTGATCCATCGTGCCCGCGATGTCCGGTCCCGGCGGACCCTGCTGGCCCGCGAGCTGAGTGATGAACCGCCCGTCCTGCTCGAACAGTTGGACGCCCCATCCGGAGTGCGCCTCCTGGCTTTCCTGCTGTACCTTGCGCAGCGCGTCGAGCATCGGCGACCAGACCCGGCGGTCGGCGGAGATCAGCCGGGGCTGCTTCTCCATCACCACACCGGGAATCGGCGCCATTCGCGGTTCCAGGATCGCGAAGTCACCCTCGCGCAGGTTCACCGCGACGATCGGCTTGCCCTGCGAGGTGGCCAGCTGCTGCATCAGCGACGCCCCGGTGATCAACGGCGCGACCGGCTCGATGGCCTTGGCGAGGGCGTCGGTGGACGCGATCGGGTCGGGCATCTTGGCGGGATCCAGTTTGACGACGTTGATGACCTGCTCGGTCATCAACGGCTCACCGGCGATGTCGTTGACTCGCGGCGCAGGCGTCGGATAGGTGCGCACCAGTTGCACCTTCCGGTTGTGCGTGAGCTGGGGCATCACGACCGCGGGCTCCCAGGAGATCCGCCAGCCGATGGCCAGCTTGCGCACGTTGCCTTCCAGGCTGTAGTTCCAGGTCTTCTTCTCACCGAAATTCCACTCGACGTCCATGCTGAAGATCGCCGACTCGGCATCGAGACCGATGAACTGGGTCTTGCGGTAGTCGACCTTGGCGCCCTGCAGCCCGGTAAACATTTGCTTAAGGGTTGCTGTAGCCGCGGTGGGGTACGACGTCAGGTCTGCCGCCTTGGTGTAGTCCTGATCGTCGAGCAGATCGGTGAAGCGCTCGACGACCGCTTCGGCTTCGTTCTGCTTCTCGTGTATCCCGCACGACCCGATCCCGAGCGCGAGCGCCGCCACCCCCATGAGTGCCATTGCGCCGCGAACACGAAAGCGGCGGGATCCCCACACGTCCATGTCGCCCACTCTTCACTCTTGTCACTCCAGTAACAAGACCACCGTACCCGAAAAAGACCAGACCGCGATGCCTCCGTAGCGCGGACGTTACCCATGCTCAGCATCCCAATTCTGCCCCGGGATGTCGCATCTCGGGGGGCCTTTCATGATCATCGCCCAGCCGGTCGGCGGCAACCGGCGCCGCTACCGTACCGGCCTTCTCGAAAAGTCGCGCGGTTACCGCCGCCCTCGACGTTTCGAATCAATAAATACCCCTAAGGGTGCGGATCGAAGCAATCGGACCCCTGTTCGCACACAGCGGAACCCCCAGCGGCGCATTGAGAAGTAATCTTGTAATCACTGAAAGCACCGCAGAGCAGTAAGTAGGTGACCCGCCAATGAGAAACGCACACCGCGGCCGGGGCTTCGGCCGCACGGGCGGCTGGCAGCAGGCCGATCTGCCGGACCCGTCGGACGTGCCCGACTGGTTCGCCGGAAGATTGCCGAATGACTGGTTCACCGGCCCGCCGGTGATCGAGGTGGACCGGGACGAGATCGTCGTCATCGGGGAACTGCCGATTCCGCAGCCGGAGAAGAAGCCGGACGCCGACGACGCCGGCGCTTCGACCGAAGAAGTGCCGCGCGCGACGAAGGAGGGCGCGGTCGCCCGGTTCCGCGAGTCGACCCGTCCGGCCCGCATGCAGATCGCGAACGAAGCACAGCACCGCTACCGGCGCAATGTGGCCTGGGGCGTCTCGGTGGACGGGGAACGGATCATGTTCACCCATCTCGCCGTCCCCGTCATGACCCGGCTGCGCCAGCCGGAGCGCAAGGTGCTCGACACCTTGGTCGACGCGGGCGTCGCCCGTTCCCGCGCCGACGCGCTGGCTTGGACCGTGAAGCTGGCGGGCAAGCACGCGGAGACGTGGCTGGAGGAACTGCGCGAGGCCATGCGCAAGGTCGACGACCTGCGCTCGGAAGGTCCACAGGGGCTGTAGCCGGTCGGGCCCGGCGGCGGCGCGGTATCTTGCCGTGCATGGCTGCGACCGCGACGCCGGGCCCGATCCTGGTTCTGAACGGCCCGAACCTCAACATGCTCGGCACCAGGCAACCGGAGGTGTACGGGTCGGCGACGCTGGAGGACGTGGTGGAGTTGTGCCGGCGGACGGCGGCGAGGTTCGACCGGGAGGTCGTCGCCTTCCAGTCCAATTCCGAAGGCGCGCTCATCGACCGCATCCACCAGGCGCGGGGTGCCGAGTCGGGCATCGTGATCAATCCCGGCGGACTCACCCACACCTCGGTGGCGCTGCGGGACGCGCTGGTGATTCCGGAACTGCCGATCGTCGAGGTGCACATCAGCAACGTGCACGCGCGCGAGGAGTTCCGGCATCACTCCTACATCTCCCCGATCGCGACCGCGGTGGTCGCGGGCATGGGCATCCAGGGTTACGCCGCCGCCATCGAATTCCTCGCCCGCCCGAGTTAGTTCAGCTGGAAGACCGGGAACCCCGGCGCGATGGCGGCGAGTTCCTCGTCGGTGGCGTCCTTGGTCACGCCCTCGAAGAACCTGCCGACCTCCCAGCCCCACTTCCGCAGGTAGAGGCGCAGCAGCGGCACCTTGTCGGCGTCGGCCACCTCGGTGGCGGTGAACGCCTCGACCTTGCGGCCGAGGCGGAGTTCGCCGCCGCCCGCCACGCGCAGGTTACGCACCCACTGCGTGTGCCCACGCGGCGCGACGAGGAAGCGCTCGCCGTCTTCCCGCACCATCAGGTTGACCATCGTGGTGCGCCACTCGCCGCTCTTGCGCCCGCGCACCGCCAGCAGGCGCGACCCCATCACGCTGATGCCGAGCTTGGGCAACAGGTTGGCGATCCGGTTGAAGATCGCGTCGAATCCGGCGGGGCCGATGTAGCGGGTGCCGAGGTCCATGACTACTCCTTATTGTGAGCACTGCTCTCTATAGAGAGAAGTGTTCCACACACGACGCGGCGTAGTCAAGAGCACTGCTCTCGTTTCACGAATCGGCCGCACGATGACGGCGTTCACTCGCTCGCGGCCGTACCGGTTGATCCAGCGGTCGGCGTTGGCGTTGATGGGCTGCATATCGACCCCGGAACGCAAACCGGCCTCGCGAAGCCGGTCGGCTCCTCGCACGGACGAGGAACCGGCCGATTCGGCGAGGCCGGATAACAGGATCGGTCAGGGATTGCGGAGGAGGGCGTAAGTGGAGATGGGCTTCCCCGCCTCCTCGCTGGCGGCGACGGCTTTACGCCACAGCCCCTGGGCGGTGTGCGAGAGCACGGCGTCCACGCCGACTTCTTCGCTCGCGTCGATGACGTGCTGCGCGCCCGCGTCCATCATCTTCAAACTCGCCAGCGACGCCCAGCCGCCGTTCTGATTGGCGACCGAGAACTCCTCCATGAAATAGGGGAATGCGGCGGCGGAGCGGATCGCGAACGGGACGAAAGCGGCGATGTCGTGGCCGGAGCGGTCGATCATCGCCGTGGCCTGGTCGAAGGCGAGCAACCAGGGATGGAAGATGGTCAGCAGCCCCTGGTAAAAGACCTGCGCCAAGCCGTCGTCGGCGCCGAGGTACTCCTGCGGGCTCAACGGCCGCAGCAGCTCGGCGTGCGCGTCGAACACCGCGCGCGGGCCGCTGTAGAAGATGTAGGACGCCGGATGCGTGATGTTGTCCCCCGCCGACATGACGCCGCCGGAGAGGAACTGCGCGCCGTGCGAGCGAACCCACTGCGCGCCTTTGCGGGCCTTCTCCGGCGAATCGGACGACAGGTTCGCGATCACCTTGCCCTTCAGATGGCCGGTTGCCGGGCCGAGCACGTCGTACATCGCGGCGTAGTGGGTGAGGCTGAGCACGGTGACCTCGTTGGCGTCCAGCGCGTCGGCGACGGTCGCGGCGCGCTTCGCGCCGAGTTCGACCATGGCGTCGGCCTTCTCGGGGCTGCGGTTCCACACCGTCACCTCGACGCCCGCGGCCAGGAAGGCCCGGACCATCGCCTGACCCATCGGCCCGAGGCCGACGACGGAGACAGCGCGGGCGGTGTTCTGCTCGGACATGATGTGTCCCTTCGGTTCTCGTGATTACGTGGATCGGCGCCGGTGTTCATCGTCGTTCCCGCAGGTAGGGTCGGGAAGACCGAACGTCGAGGTGCGGTTGCTTACCTCGAGGTCCGAAACGAGGTCAGAGGAGCGCGGTGGGCATGAGCGGTGACGCGGATCACGAAGTGTGTGGCATGACGGTCGCGATCGATGTCGTCGGCGGCAAGTGGAAGATGCACCTGATGTGGGTGCTCGGCGCGGGCCCGCAGCGCTTCGGCCACATCCGCAGGCTGCTCGACGGGGTCAGCGAGAAGGTGCTCGCCGAGAACCTGCGCCAGCTGGAGGCCAGCGGCGTGGTGCACCGCGAGGTCTATCCCGAGGTACCGCCCCGGGTCGAATACTCGCTCACCCCCCTCGGCGAGGAACTGGCCGTCGCGCTGCGTCCGCTCGAGGAGTGGGGCGACCGGCACAAGACCGAGCTGGCCGCGAACCTGCTGGCGTCGGCGAGCTAACCCAGCCACTCCTCGGCGATCCGCCCGCCGACGCGTTCGAGCAGCGCCGCCGCCTCGGATATCGAGCGTTCCGGGTCGGAGGTCAGATCGGCGAGCGCATAGCAATCAGCGAAACCCGCGGACCGGATCTCCTCGGGCGTGAGCAGCGTGCGGCCCGCCACGGCGATCACCGGCACGCCTGCCTTCCGGGCGGCCGCGCACACGCCGATCGGCGCCTTGCCGTGCAGGCTCTGCCGATCTAGCGATCCTTCTCCGGTGACCACGAGGGTCGCGGTGGTGAGCAAGGCGGGGAAATCGAGCGATTCGAGCACCACCTCGATACCGCTGCGCACCCGAGCGTCCAGTACGGCGAGCGCGCCGAAACCCGTACCGCCCGCCGCGCCCGCGCCGGGGAGCCGCGCGAACTCGGGGCCGACGAGCCGCGCCCACATCGCGAGCGCGTTTTCGAGAACGTCGAGGTCGGCGGGCCCGGCGCCCTTCTGTGGCGCGTACACCGCCGTCGCGCCGGTCGGTCCGAGCAGCGGATTGTCGACGTCACAGGCCAGCGTGATCTCGGTACCGGCGATACCGGGGTGCAGGCCGGAGCGGTCCAGCCGCGCCGCGCGGGTCAAAGCCGCTCCGCCGCGCGGCAATTCGCGCCCCTCGTCGTCCAGGATGCGAACGCCGAGCGCCTGCACCATGCCCGCGCCGCCGTCGGTGGAGGCGCTGCCGCCCAGACCGAGCACGATCTCGCTCGCGCCGTGCTCCATAGCGTGCGCCAAGACCACACCGAGCCCATATGTGCTCGCCCCCAACGGGTCGGGCTGTCCCCCGGGTAGGTGCGCCAGCCCGACCACGGCCGCCAATTCGACGACAGCCTTCGTACCGTGCCGGGCGTAGGCCGTCGGGTGCGGTACCCCGGTCGGTCCCGGCGCCGTCACCTCCACCCGCGTCCAACCCGCCGCGACGAACGCCTCGACCGTGCCGTCGCCCCCGTCGGCCACCGGCACTTGCCGGATCTCGGCACCCGGCGCCCGCTTCCGCAGTCCGGAAGCCAGGGCCGCCGCCACCTCCGGCGCGGCGAGCGACCCCTTGAACTTGTCCGGAGCGAGGATCACTCGCGCGGCGGATGTCATCCCCACATTCTGGGACGCGACCGGACGAGCCGCACCACGACACCCGTCACGCCGTGATCCCGGCTCTCGACGGCGACCGACCCGACTGCACTCGCGCGTGGGGACGCTCAGCTGACAGACAGCGGGGCCCGGTCGGCACAGTCACGACACCCGCCACGCCCGCGATGGCGGCCGACATGAACTGCCCTCGCGTGTGGGGACGCTCAGCTGACAGGCAGCGGGGCCTGGTCGGCGCAAGTCACGACACCCGCCACGCCCGCAATAG